>JBDUAQ010000177.1:0-6719 GCA_040004575.1 bacterium | reverse complement strand
TCGTCTGCCAGCAGGATGTCAGTGAAGATTGGCCCCTGTCGCAAGTTGAAAGCAGACGTGGCGACATTAAAGACGTTGGTGCCGGTGATGTCGGAAGGCATCAGGTCAGGCGTGAATTGTATGCGGCCGAAGTTAGCGTTGATGATGCGCGCGAGGGTCTTCACAGTCAGCGTCTTCGCCGTTCCGGGAACGCCTTCGATCAGCGCGTGGCCTTCCGCGAGCAAAGCGATCAGGATTTGTTCAATCGGTTCGTCCTGACCAACTACAATTTTGCTTAGTTCGCGGCGGATGTGGTCAACAGTTTGGGAGACGTATTCAATCATTTTGTTTTTGAGACTGACTCAGATTTTGTTTGCTTGAAGCCGCGTATAACGGCAAATTGAGTTTAGCCCGGCGTTTTAACGCCGGGCTAAATTCATGTCGACGCTACGCGTCGAAAGGCTTCGTTCAAAAACTTTCTGAAGTGCACCTACGACTACAGAGTACAAAGCACGAAGATCAAAGTAAAAACTTCCCGTTTCGTCAAATATTTTGGGCTGTTTGCTTCACCTCACGCGAGCGCATGCGTAACCCGAGCGTAGCTTCAATCTCGCGCAGACGTTTCACCAACTGAATCGATTGTTTCTCGCTAATCCCGCTGCCATTGATCGCTTCTTCCGACTGGCGCATCAGGGTGTCGAGCTCGTGAGCCTTGATCGTCGAGCGAGCCGCTATTCTCTCCGCAATCACGCGGCGCGGACTGTTGTAGTCGACGCCGGCGTAGCGCGCCAGCACTCGTCGCGTACGCGAATAAATATTTTCGATCGCCAGATCGTAAGCGCGCGCGCGCTGTTGCAGTTCCGCCATTGAGGCTACAAATTCGAGACTCGATCTGCGATCAACTTGCGGTAGCGGCAGGGGGCGAGCAAAGCGGCGGCCGCGCGTCCACAGCATAAGCAGGATCAGAAAAACAAGCTGACCCGCGATTGCCAGCACAGGTGTGCCTTCAAAGTAGCTTACAAACTCGTTCTGGGTCGCGCCGTGTCCCTGATGAAACTCGTCAAACGCAACTAGTCCAACGGGAGCCGCCAGCAGGTTCATCGCCAGCGTGAGATTGTCTTTGAGAACGATGCCGCCATTGGTGACGATATAAGGATCGCTCAGCAAAATAATGCGGCCCCGACCATGCGGGAAGTCAACCAACAAAGGCGCTCTGGGCGTGGCCAGGTGAACTACCGGAGCAGGGGAAACGCTTGTGGAAGTTGCTACTGAAATTGTTTTGCCGCTGCCGGCCTCAGGTGGTGGCTGATCGAAATCTCCTGACGAGTCCGCCTTCTCATTTGCCGAGCTATCCTGGTCCATCTTCTTCTTTTCAGCCTTACTCAAGCCGAAGACCTTGATGGCTGCAAAGAAGCGCGATGGCATGACTGATTCGACGCCGCGAGTTAACAGAGTCGGTTGCGACGGCGCCACCGGCTTCACTCCCTCAGTCATTTGGTCCACGCGCCCCGGATCGACGGTCGCTGCGAAATCAAGAAACTCCGTGGTCACTTTCCAATCTCCCGAGCGCGGCAGCAAAGAATCCTCGGGGCGGCGATCGATGATCACCAAACGGCCGCCACGCTCCACCCAGAGCAGCAAACTCCTGGCCTCTTCCCTGTCCACGGAAATGATTGGCCGGCCAATGATGACGAAGGTCTGCACTTTCTGACCGCTTGCGCTCAACAATTTTTCCGGAGGCTCGCGCCAGCGCATCACCTGGTAGCCGGATTCGTTGAGGAAGTCGTGCAGCGCGCGTGTGCCGGTAGGGCCCGCGTTGTAGGTCGACCGGTCAGGCGTAAGTTCGGAGTCCTGCTTTTCTTCTTTGGTAACGTAGGCCGCGGAGTTGATCACGATCAAAACGCCTATCGCCAGCACAATCGTTATTATTATTCCCAGATGTTGACGCATCGTTAAAAGTTCACCGTAAAGCCTGATTGTATGCTGAGCGAAATCGGAGCCAATCAGTCTCGTTCGCCTGGGCCAGGCCATACCAGTGACGTTCGAAGCTGTCGGTCAGTTGTTTCACGTTGTGGTAGAGCGGCTCGATTTCTCGCATGGCGCGCAGGTAGTCGCGATTTGTCTTGTATTGCGCCAGGCTGATAATTTTTCGGTCGCCGAGTTCAACCAAAAGCGCGATATAAGCCCGGCGTATTGCCGCGCGCAACTCGCCGCGCCGCGCCAGCGCCTCGGCCTCAGCCAGCAGATCGAGCGCCGACTGATCGGCCTCCAGAGTTTCGCCCAGGACGATTCGGGCCTTCTCCTTGCCCTTCTTCTTCTGGCCGCGATTTTGAAACACGCGCGGCAAGAACAAGGTCAGGACATAACCGAGGACTCCGAGAGCGAGAATGATCACGACCCATTGCGCTATTCGGCTGATGATACTAACGCCACCGGGAGACATCGGTTTGGGTTCCGGAAACAAACTCTTGATCCATTCTAGCAATCTGTCGAGAAGACGACTGAGCGCGTTCTTCTGCTGCGCCTGATGGGCATACTCAGGTCGCCTCAATATCTCGTCGAGCTTGCGACTCTCCTCCGCTTTACTCAGGCCGGCTCCGGCGATTGGCTTTTCAAGTTCTTCGATCCGGTCGTCTATAGCCTTGAGCCGCTCAGTTATTCTCTTCAGCAACTCGTAACGTGCCGTAGATGTGTCAGCCGCATACTTCTCAAGTTCCTGGTGCAGCCATGAGTTGTCAACATTGATACTCGCTTCCTTCACTTCTACTGCTTCCGCTGGTGGTAGCAGACTGCGCACGCGCCGGACCGTCTCGACATCACGCGCGGCATACGCGGTCACGCTTTCTGTTTCGTCTGCCTGGGCCAATGTGTCGAGCGCTGTCACCGCCTGCCTAATATGCTGATGATATTCGCTGATCGGAATTGCGTGGGCCGCAGTAGCCAGAAAGAAGACGAGGTTGACTATGAAGAGCGCGCGTGCGGCCAGGAGACGAGCGAAGTTTGCTTGCCGTCCGTTTTGCAGAAGTTGCTTGCGCTTAACCATGGTGATCGCGGGTGCGTAAAGGCACGTCAGTCTCTCGTTTCACCTTAGTCCGAGGACGCTTCCTGAAGGACTCGGGCGTTGCAAAGGCAGTCGCTTAGGTCCGGTTGATATAGCCGGGGCAAAAGGTGAAGTTACATCTATCTGCGGCATTGGATCCAACTTCTGTGAAGCCATCAACTCGATATCATAGCCTTCGTGCCGGACTCGCTCGTCTACGTAAAGTAGCGACATGCCGAGCATCCACACCGGCGCCAGCAGAATAGAACTCACCGGCTCTAACACGCTGTAGCCGATGGCATACCAAACCGGCCACTGTGCCGCATACCAGGGTTCAGGATTGACTCCGTTTAGGTAGCCGTACCAGCCGAGCGGAACCAGCAGAATCATTAAAGCTGAGTAAGTGGCAAAAATAATGAATAGAGTCATCGCCATCAGCCGGCGCACGTTTCCTCTGGCGAGAGAGAAGCTGCGACCGATTGATTCAAACACGCGCTTCCCTTCCACCAGCAATACCTGCGGCACGTAAGCTACCTTGCTGGCCAGGAAGAAAAACAGCCAGAGAGCAACTGCTATCGCAATCAGTCCGCCGACAATTCCAAAAATAGCAGTCACCCAGGGAGGGGCACCCTGCGCCAGCAAGACACCGCCAAAAATCACGATGAGCGCAACAAAATATCCAGCGACAGTTGCAACCGTCATGGCCAGCCCCAGCCACATCACAACCAGCAGGGTCGCACCCAGCAAGGACCAGAATCTGGAACGCACCGCGGCGTAAGTAGTGCGAACGAGGACAGGTTCACCCCATAGCAGATGCATCACCAGGTTGCGGGAAGCGCCGCCCATGACAATCAGACTAAAAATGTGGCCAGCAACGATCAAGCCGAGCCCGACTAACATGAGGAAAATATAAAATAGAAGCGTCGCCGTATCTGGTGTGCTGGTAATCTGCCGGGTTGAAATTGTCCACAAGACAGTGCCGGTGGCGGAAACAACTACCGGGGGCGCGGCAATTCGCACCAGGGTAAGCAGGTGACGGCGATACAGCCGCACGGCGCGGTCGATAAGATCACCCGCTCCCAGCGGCACCAGATGGAGGTCGTTAACGCCGGAGGTAACCATCTAAATTACAGTCTCCGCTTTGAGGTCTGCGATGTGAAAGCTAACGTCGGAATCGGGAATTTGAAATCTGAAACCTAAGTCCGTTAATCGAGTTGGCAAAAATTCTAACACGCACCCAGCCGCGCTGTCTCAATTGATCTGCACGCTTTCATTTAAGGAATCGTTCAAGGCGGCGACTGTGCCTTTACCGGAAGTGTCAGGTTGTCAAACGCATGCGTTCTCGGTAGCATCGCGATCCTATGACTACCACTGCTGAAACAATGACGGGCGAAGAGATCGTCGAACTCTGTCGCCGCCACACACTCTTCGAATGGTCCGCCCAGGCCGCGGTGGATCCAATTCCGGTTGCGCGTTCGCAAGGAATTTATTTCTGGACGCCGGAAGGCAAACGCTTCATCGATTTCAACAGCCAGTTGATGTGCGTGAACATCGGTCACGGCGACGAGCGCGTGATTCGCGCCATCCAGGAGCAGGCGGCGACGCTCGCTTATGCCAACCCGTTTATGGCCACCGAAGTGCGCGCGCGCCTGGCGGTGAAACTTGCAGAGATCACACCCGGAGATATCGACGCCTTCTTCTTCACGAACGGCGGCGCAGAGGCGAACGAGAACGCGATTCGCATCGCGCGCATGTTCACCGGCCGTCATAAGATTGCCGCACGCTACCGCTCATATCACGGCGGAACGGCCGGCAGTCTCACGCTGACTGGCGATCCGCGACGCTGGGCCGCCGAGCCGGGCATCCCTGGCGTCATTCGCATTCCCGATTTTTATCACGGCATTCAGCAGGGCAGTGACACTACTGAAGACGTGCTGCGTCGCACCGAAGAGATTTTGCAATTGGAAGGTCCACAAACTGTCGCGGCGATAATTGTAGAACCCGTTGTCGGTACGAATGGGATTTTGATTCCGCCTGATGGCTACATGCAGGGGTTGCGCGCGCTCTGCGACAAATATGGAATTCTTCTAATCGCCGACGAGGTGATGGCCGGATTCGGCCGCACCGGCGAATGGTTCTCAGTCAATCACTGGGACGTTGTGCCGGATTTGATCTCGATGGCCAAGGGCTTGACGAGTGCCTATGTGCAGTTGGGTGCGGTAGGCATGCGCCGACATATCGCGGATCATTTTCAGAACAACGTTTTCTGGGGCGGCCTCACCTACAACAGCCACCCGCTCGCCTGCGCCGCGGCGCTCGCGACCATCGCGGTCTACGAAGAAGATAAACTAATCGAGAATGCTCGACGCATGGGCGACGTGATGCGTGGCTTGCTCGATGATCTACGGGCTCGTCATCCGTCGGTGGGCGCGACGCGCAACATCGGGCTATTTGGAATCGTCGAGCTGGTGCGCAATCGCGAGACGCGCGAGCCGATGGCCCCTTTCAACGGCACCTCGCCCGAGATGGGAGCGCTCGGCAAGTTTTTCCGCGCCGAAGGTCTTTATACTTTCGTCCGTTGGAACACGTTCTTCACCAACCCGCCGCTGTGCATTACGGAAGTCGAGATGCGCGAGGCCTTCGCGATTATCGACAAGGGTCTTGAGATTACCGACCGCGCCGTCTCTTAGCTACTGCAAAAGAAGGAGCGTTTCTATCCACGAATCCACACGAACAACGCTGGATTCGTTCGCATGATTTGATGAATTTCGTGTGATTTGGTGGATCGTGTACACTCGTTGCGCCACACGTTTTGATGAGGTCGGTTCGGTGAAGCTGGCGCGAAATCTTAACCATCACTCATAAGTCTTGTGCCCCTGTAGCTCAACGGTTAGAGCAGCAGACTCATAATCTGTTGGTTCGGGGTTCGAATCCCTGCGGGGGCACCAATCAACTGGCGAGTGTTCTTACACTTACGTCTTCGTGATGTTGGACCGATAGCTGCTCAACCTCACGATGGCGCGAAGATGGCGCGATTTGGGAAGTACGCGATCGGCGCGTCATGAGGTCCGTACCGTCCGCGGTAGCGGATGGGTTCAACGATCGCCGCTCGCTTCTTCGGTTGAATCGCATAACCTTGCCAAGCTTGATCTGAGTCAGAGTATTCACCGCATGACACAGATTCGCCGGCGTCTGATGAGCCGCAAAATCAAGTCTAAGAAATTCGCCGGAGAAAAGAGGGGCCTGGTGGGTGCTTTCTTGCTGGCGTCTCCCCGGCCGGCAGCTTGCTCTCCCTACCGATACTTCGTTCGCGGCGGAGACTCGCGATTGCGTGAATGCTAAAACGCCGATGTCCACCGACAGTTTTTTCTGACCGCAAAGTGCCGCCGTCCGCCCAACGCTTTACCGTAGCCTCGCTGACATGCAGCAGGCGAGCGACCTCTTTGGTAGTTAAGTTAGCCGTCGACATTCTTGCCTTCGCGTTGAGCCGATCGCAGACTAGCACATTCGCCCAAAACGCGCAAGCTAACCTCCATAAAACAGCAATATGAGGGTTACGCTTGACAGAGCGAACGCTCTCGCTTATACTCTAAAACGCTCAAAGCGCTCATACGGTTGGCTAGCCGTCAAAATGAGGTTTTGAATTTTAGTGTCGCTCTGACGGCGGCGCATTCAATTAGACGGCCTCTCTCTTCGGAGA
>JBDUAQ010000032.1:0-22452 GCA_040004575.1 bacterium | reverse complement strand
GTCGTTCACAAAACTTTGCCCGAGAACGTGCAGGATTGGCACTATATCGTGCGCGGACGACGAAGTGACGAGTGATGAGTAATAAGTTCCAGTTTGATGTGATCGTAATCGGCGCCGGCATCAACGGCGCAGGGATCGCGCGCGATGCAGCGATGCGGGGGCTGAAAGTCCTGCTCCTTGATAAGGGCGACATAGGGGGCGGCACGTCCAGTTGGTCCACCCGTCTGATTCATGGCGGCTTGCGCTATCTCGAACACGGTGAGATCGGCCTCGTGCGTGAGTCATTACGCGAGCGAGCGTGTCTGTTGAATATTTGCCCGCACCTGGTGCGTCCCATCCCCATGCTGGTTCCGGTTTACAAGCATGCGAGGCGCGGCCTGTGGACGATTCGTGCCGGCATGATCGCCTACGACGCGCTGTCTCCTGGCAAAACGCTACTGCGTCATCGCATGCTTTCGCGCGCGGAAACTTTGCAGCAAGCGCCGGAACTTTGTAGCGAAGGCCTGCTCGGCGCCGCGGTTTACTACGACGCGCAAGTGGAATTTGCCGAGCGATTGGTTGTCGAAAACGTTCTCTCCGCTGTCGCGTACGGCGCTACCGTTTTCACCTACGCGCAAGTCGAAAAACTCATTGTAGAAGATGGAAAGGTGCGTGGCGTTGAGTTCACAATCGATGTCCAAAGTCCAATGTCCAAAGTCCAAGGTCAGCGGCTTACTGGGACCGCGGGCGTCCCGCCCGCCGATCTGCGCGCGAGCTCAATTGAAGGAGCCCATTCAGCACGCGCAAAGATTGTCATCAACGCCGCAGGTCCCTGGGTCGATCAGCTGCTGGCGGAGACCAGTTCGCCGCGGTTGATCGGCGGCACCAAGGGCAGTCACATCATCGTCGCTCCATTCACTGGCGCGCCAGGCTCCGCCATCTATGTCGAGGCTGAAACTGACCACCGACCCTTCTTCATCATTCCCTGGAACGGTAAGTACCTGATCGGCACGACCGACATTCGTTACGAGGGCGATCTGGATCATGTCCGGATCGACAACAATGAGATCGAATATCTGTTGCGCGAAACGAATCGCGTCATCCCAAAAGCAAAGCTAGCCCGCGAACAAATTCTCTACACGTACGCAGGCGTGCGACCTTTGCCATTCACCGGCGACAAAGACGAGCAGAGCATTACGCGACGCCACTTCATCCGCGAACATCCCGCGCTAGCGGGTTTGTTTTCTATCGTCGGCGGTAAACTCACAACCTACCGCAGCCTGGCCGAGCAAACCGTTAACCGTGTTCTCAAGAAGCTACCTCCCCACTGGGACCGCGGGCGTCCCGCCCGCTCTTGTGCAACCGATCGCCAACCATTGCCCGGCGCTTCTACAAACGACTTCGCCGCCTTCTGCACAGACTTCAAACAGCGTTCACCCTTGCCGGAGGCAACGAACGATCGCCTGCTGCGAATCTACGGGACACGTGCGTCGCTGATTCTGAATCTGGTCGAGGAAGATCCATCGCTCGCCGAAGTTTTCGACGCCGAAACGAGCGCACTGGCAGCGGAAGTAGTCTTTGCGTTCAAGCATGAGTTGGCCACGAGCCTGGCCGACTGCTTGTTGCGTCGCACCATGGTTGGCTTGAATTCAACCTGTGGTCTGAATGCAGTCGAAGCCGCAGGCGCGATCGCTCAGAAATATCTCGCATGGTACGACGGCCGCGTGGAGAAGGAGATTGCCGCCTATCGAAAAGAGATCAACCGCCACTTTCGTTTATGAAATCGGCGCTGAAGCAGCGTCAGAAGGCCAAACTACTGAGTAAAAGCGAGTTCTTGTGTTCTTTCTTTCGTGTGTGACCAATCTATTGGATCCCCTTCGGCGTATGAAAACCCGCCGATCCGAAACCTTAGTAAACTCTTTCCATTCAGATCGGCCCGAGATCGCTCATGTAATCACTATTTCTTATCTGGACATCTTTCTTTCGGGACTGTTAAAGTAATTCTGTGCTCGCCGCTCGCCAATGCCGCGAGCGCCTTACGTTAAGATCTCGGATTAACATCGCGCCGTTGTTCCCAGACGCTCCGTCGCTCCGATCCTGATCCCTTGAAATCATTACGACAGACTGTTTTGTCCGTCGCTTAATCAGCCCTCGCTAACCAGGGCCTGGTTAACCCAGGCAACTGATAAATCCAGCGAGAGTTTTTGGAGTACGTCATGCCTTCCCCCATTAGAAAAATCGTTTCGAGTTCCCCAAGAGTAACTCGGGTTTTGGCCGCCACGACGGCAGCAGTGCTGATTGCGGCAACTGCTGTCATCATCTACCAGAGCCGCGTACCGCGAGTGACCAAGATCAACTATTCGGAGCTTTACCAGATTGCCGCGACTGGATCGGCAGTTTCGCTATCTATTGAGAGCGACACGCTGACAGTTCAAAACAAACAGGGTGTGTCGCTTCAGGCCACGGTTACCAGCGATGCCATTCGTCAGGGGCTGGTCGAACAGTTTCGCAAGAGCAATGTTCCGATCGAGTTTCTCCCGGTGCAGACGAGTTGGACGACATCCGTGTTGACATGGGGCGTGCCGGTTCTGACGGTTCTGCTTATGGGTTTTATCGGATGGCGGGTCTACGCCAGCATGAACGGTGGCGTTGGCAGTTTCAGCCTGGCGAACCGGAATGGAAAACAAGATATCTCCTTCGCTGATGTCGCCGGAGTTGACGAGGCTTCCTCAGAATTAACCGAGACAATTGATTTCCTGCGCGACCCGGCGCGCTTTGGCCGGCTCGGAGGGCGTGTACCTCGGGGAATTTTGCTTTACGGCCCACCGGGTACCGGCAAGACGCTTCTGGCCCGCGCCACTGCCGGCGAGGCGGGCGTGCCGTTCCTGCTGGCATCCGGCTCGAGCTTTCAGGAGAAATTTGCCGGCGTCGGGGCGTCGCGCGTGCGACGGCTCTTCGCTCAGGGCAAGAAACTTTCACCCTGCATCATCTTCATTGACGAGATTGATGCTTTGGGACGCAAACGTGGACGCGGCAACGACTCGGCAACCGCGGACCAGGATCAAACTCTCAATCAACTGTTAATTGAAATGGACGGTTTTGATCAGAACGCCGCCGTTGTGGTTATCGGATCAACGAATCGCCCCGACGTGTTGGACCGCGCACTCACGCGACCCGGCCGCTTCGATCGAGAGATCGCCGTTAACCTGCCTGATGTTCGTGGTCGCGAAGCGATACTTCGAGTCCACGCGCGCAAAATGGAACTTGACCTCGCGCTCGATCTTAGTTGGGTGGCTCGGGGCACACCGGGCTTCTCCGGAGCGGACCTCGCAAACCTCCTGAACGAGGCAGCAATCGCCGCCACGCGCGATAACTCCGAGGCGGTAGGACGAGCCCATGTTGAATATGCTCGCGATCGAATTCTAATGGGAGCGGAGCGTCATGGCTTCATGATTGACGAAGACGAGCGCTATGCGACAGCAGTCCATGAAGCAGGCCACGTAGCGGTTGGGCTGGCCGTCAAGAATGGCGATCCTATTCATAAAGTTTCGATTCTTCCACGCGGGCGCGCCCTCGGGGTGACGCAGTCTTTGCCAGAGCGCGACCGTCTAATGAAGAAGCGTGAATATCTCGAGGACCAGATTGCCGTATTGCTCGGAGGACGCGCAGCCGAACAGATCCTGCTATCCACGATGACGGCCGGCGCTTCAAACGACATTCAACGCGCGGTCGAAATCGCGCGCAGCATGGTGAGCGAATTTGGCATGAGTCCGCTCGGTCCAATCTACCTCGGCGATCCCCGGAATGAGCCGGTCAGCCAGACCTTGCTCGATCGAGTGGAAGAGGCAGTGAACAAAATTATCAGCACTCAACTCGACAGGGCTTGCGAGGTGGTGACGGGGCAGAAGGATTCGATCGCGCGCCTGGTAGAGTTACTGCTTGAACTCGATACCGTCGAAGCCGACGATATTCAGCGCTGCTTTGCAGCAGGACAACAGACTAGCCAGATTGGTCAAACGTCCAATACGCCTCCCCAGTTGGCACCGATGCCCCAACCTGCTGCGTAACGAGGATTGGTTCACAACGTACTTCATTGAACATTGGAAGGGATCGCCTAAGTGGCGATCCCTTTTATTTTGCTCCGCATTCAGGTTTGCCGGTGTCGTCGAAGCCAGCCACTCGACGCCGCGTTTCTCGTTCGCTAAAGTAAGGGCGCGGGAATCAAGTTTGCGGGGAGTAAGAGCATGGAGACGAGGCTTCCGGGGAACAAGTTCGCAATAATAGTTTATCTGCTAATCACCTTCTGCATAGCAATGACAACCAGGCAAAGCATCGCGAGCACTGATTCAACGGAGTCGCCAACTGCCGTTCAAAGCCGGCAAGAAAACGCAGTCAAGGACTTTCATTCCTACGCCAATCCGGGCGAAGTGCGCGTGAAACACCTTGATCTCGAGTGGGATGTCTCGTTCGACAAGAAAATTTTGCAGGGCACAGCGGTACTGACTATCGCCAGAGTTTCCCGAGACCTGCACGCGCCTTTGATCCTCGACACCAGGCATTTGAACATCGACCAGGTCGAAACTTCCGCGGACGGATCCAACTATACCAAGACGAAATTTACTGTCGGCCAGTCAGATCCTATTCTCGGCGCGCCACTCACTATTCAACTCCCTGAGCGCGTGGCCCAGGTTCGCATTCGTTACTCGACCAATCCCGACGCTTCCGGTTTGCAATGGCTTGAGCCGGCCCAAACCGCCGGCAAGAAACAACCGTTCATGTTCACGCAGTCAGAAGCGATCCACGCTCGCAGTTGGATTCCTTTGCAGGACACGCCTCAGGTTCGCGTAACTTACACCGCTCGCGTGCACACTCCGCGTGAACTGCTCGCCGTGATGAGCGCGGAGAATGACTCGCGCACGCCGCGCGATGGCGATCACCAGTTCCGGATGTTGCAACCCATTCCTTCGTACCTGATTGCGTTAGCTGTTGGCGATCTGAGTTTCAGACCACTGGGCAAGCGAACCGGTGTCTATGCTGAACCGTCAGTGGTCGATAAAGCTGCGAGCGAATTCGCCGACACCGAAAAGATGGTGGAGAGGACAGAAAAACTTTATGGTCCGTATCGCTGGGGGCGTTACGATCTGCTCGTGCTGCCGCCGAGCTTTCCTTACGGCGGCATGGAAAATCCACGACTTACTTTTGCGACCCCGACTGTCCTCGCCGGTGATAAGAGTCTCGTCTCGCTCGTGGCCCATGAGTTGGCCCACTCGTGGTCTGGCAATCTCGTTACCAATGCAACCTGGAGCGACTTCTGGTTGAACGAAGGATTCACAGTCTATCTCGAGCGCCGCATTCTGGAGGCGGTCTACGGCCGCCCGCGCGCGCAAATGGAAGCTGCCCTGGGTCTGCAGTCGCTGCACGAGGAGATCGCATCCCTCGACGACAGGGACGAGATTCTGCACATCGATCTCAAAGGGCGAGACCCTGACGCCGGGTCTACCGATATCCCTTACGAAAAGGGCGCGCTGTTTTTGCTGCAACTCGAGGAGACTTTCGGACGCGCGCGCTTCGATCGCTTCCTGCGCAGCTATTTCGACCACTTCGCTTTCCAGAGCATTACTACGGACCAGTTTCGCGCTTACTTAAAGCAGAACCTGTTGGACAAGTTCCCGCAACTGGCGAAGCGCATCCCGGTCGACGAATGGATTAACAAGCCGGGCATTCCCGCCAACGCGCCCAAACCTACTTCACCGGCGTTCAGCCGCGTTGCCGTGCAAGCGCAGCGCTGGGTAAAAGGGGAAATTCCGGCGACGAAGATTCCGGTTGCGAAATGGAGCACACACGAGTGGCTCCACTTCCTGAAGTCGCTGCCCCAGGAACTTGATAGTAAAAGGATGGCAGAGTTGGACCAGGCATTTCACCTAACGCAGTCCGGCAATTCCGAAATCGCGTTTCAGTGGCTGCTGATGTCAATCCACAATCGCTACGAGCCGGCCTATCCGCGTCTGGAAGAATTCTTGACTTCGATTGGGAGGCGGAAATTCATCAAGCCGCTCTATGAAGAATTGGCGAAGACTCCTGAGGGCAAAGAACGCGCACTCACGATTTACCGCCGCGCCCGGCCTACGTATCACCCGATCGCCGTTGCGTCCGTCGATGAAGTTCTGAAGTGGACACCGTAGGATGCCTACAGACAGACACAAAGTCAGAACCGGGAGCGGTAGCGACCGGGTCTTTCCAGCGACTTTTAATTGATGAGGTAATGGCAAATGGAAAACGTGCAAGCATCCCCGGCAATCATTCGCAGGCGACGCGAGCGCTGGTTTTATGTTGCGATGTCTGCAGCGGTCGTGATCACCGTCTTCGCCGGCTTCGCCCGCACCTATTATCTACGTCCCCAATTCACTGCGGCGCCGCTAATACCGCTGCTTCATCTGCACGGCCTGGTGTTCTCCTCCTGGATCGTGCTCTTCGTGATCCAGACCACGCTCGTTGCCGCGCACCGCACCGACATTCATCGCCGCCTGGGCATTCTCGGGGGAGTGATTGCCACTCTCATGGTCTTGATCGGCTTCTCCACTGCGGTGATTCGCGCGAGTCAGGGCGCCACTCCGGTACCCAGTGTATCGTCGCTGTCATTCCTGGTGGTACCGCTCGGCGACATCTTAGTGTTCGCGGTGCTGGTGGGCGCTGGATTTTATTATCGTCGTCGACCCGACGTGCATAAGCGGCTGATGCTGCTCGCCACGATTTCAATTCTGGCGGCGGCGATCGCGCGCCTGCCTTTCGCAATCATGCAGGCAGGGCCGCCGGCATTCTTTGGCCTCACTGATCTCTTCATTGTGGTTTGTGTGGTCTATGATCTCATTACGCTGCGGCGCATCCACCGCGCGACGGCGCTCGCGGGTTTGTTCATAATCGCGTCGCAACCGCTCCGGCTGATGCTCGCCGGCACGCACGTCTGGCTCAGCTTCGCAGGCTGGTTGACTCACTGGGTCAGCTAGGCCGCAAACAAATTAGCGGGCGCGACTAACCTTAATGGCGACTTAGCGGACTCTGAGTGTCAGCCTTCAACGAGCCGCGCAGCGGCGGAAGAGTAATAGCCCCGGGCGTAAGCCCGGGGAACACGACGCCAGGAATGACCTGAGCCCGCGAAGCGGGCGACAGACGCCACCGAAATCCGCCATCCGAAATTCCACCATTTGACAATCCCAGTCCCATGACATACAAGCGCGGTGCTTTTACACGTTTAGCTTTTTTGAGGAGCCTCCCAATGAAGAAACTAACTCTGCTGGCAATTCTCTTCTGCTGTTCTTTGGGTTTTGTACAGCAAGCCCAGGCACAGGATAACTACACTGAAGGCCCGGTATGGGCAGTCAGCTACTACCGCACCAAGCCGGGTAAGTTTGACGAGTACATGAAGTATCTGCGCGCAAACTACGCGAAGAGTGTCGCCAAGCAAAAACAGGCCGGCATCATTATTGACAGCAAGGTGCTGATTAATCCTGCCGTGAACGGTCCCGACGACTGGGACGTGGCCATAGCTTATCTCTATTCCGATTTTGGCCGGCTGAACTATAGCCAGACCGTCCAGGATCAATTGGACAAAATTGGCGAGGAGATCTCCGGTGAAAAAAACAAGGACAAGCGGGACAACAAAAACGACGCTAACCGATTTCCACTGCGCGACTTTCTTCGCACACGGTGGCTGCGGGAAATAACGCTCAAACCCTAGCCCTCATTTGTTTGGCCTGCTGTTTGTCGGGCGGCCGTTCCCAGTGGCCGCCCGATCTACGTGGACGCTGAAGAAGAAAAACACTGCCGAAGGAGTAACGGGTAGGACAGGCATTCCTGCCTGTCCATCGTGCCCGAGACGCCTGGGCAGTCGCCCGACAGTCAGGGAGGGCTCTTTCAACTAACCAACAACTCTCGATGGGCGATGCAAAGCGTACTTACAGATTCCATCACCCGTTGAGACCTCTACAGAAGTTAGTATTAGAATTGATGAATGGCCCTTCATCATTTTGTTCCACAGTTCTACCTTAAGAACTTTGCGGTTGACGCTGGTCGGACGACCGTTTGGGTTTACCGCAGACAAGGACGAACCCAAAAACTCCCGATTAAGAGCGTTGCTGCTGTTCAGGGGTTTTATGAGGTGACGATTGCAAGAACGGGAGAGAAGAGCGAAATAGTTGAACAACTGTTTGCCAAGATCGAAGGAGAGACGAAACCTCTTTTAGATCGAATCCTAAGCGCGCAATCCCCGATTGATCTAACCGGCGAAGAATACAGCCTTCTGTCATGGTTCATGGCACTTCTTTATCTACGAGGGCGATCCTTTAGGGCAAAGGCCCACAATTTGGACATTCAGTTGCTAAAAGCGCTGCTAATAGAGGATGCCAAGGACATCGACCGCTTTAAAGCTGCGGCTAACGAATCTGGGTTGACGTTTGATGGTGAACACAAGATTGAAGAAGCTCGGAAGTTGATTCATGACTTCGACAATAATTTCACCATCAAGCCAAAACGCGGTGAGGAAGGCATGCTTCTAAGCGTAATCTTCGAGAACTCGCATTCTGTAGCCGAAAAGATCTTCAACAAGACCTGGCGACTTTGTGACTCGCCGGAAAAAATCTTTGTTACGTCTGATAATCCACTTACGCTCATGCAATACAGGACTACCGCACCAGAGCAGGTTGAAGGATTTCTTACAGGGATCATTGCGTTACCTCTCTCACCCTTTAGGTGCCTGTTGCTAGAACCTGGACCGATCCGGCGACGCTTAGAGCTCTCCAACCTGACGCGGGCCGCAGCGAACAACGTCAATCAAAGTACAATGTTCAACGCCCACAGAGAGGTGTATTCGAAGTTCTATTCGAAAGTCAGCGGGCGAGCTTTTCAGAAGACTGTTGAAGGTGCGAGCGAAGAGTTAGTTGGGCCTGGGGCTGAAGCAGTACTCAAGTTGGCTGAAAGGTTAGCTAAGTCGCGCGACGATGAATAGCCATTTTCAAAGTTGACAAAACTCCAAAGGTTTGGTTGCAGGGTATTCTAAAGGAAAACAATCGCCGACCCATCGAGGGTCGGCGAAATAGTTGTAGAGTTACTGAAACCCAGGGCGTTGACCTGGGCTATTTTATTTCACGCTTTCAGCGTGAAGCGGCACGAAGCGATTGCGAGATGAGCCCTCCATAACTGTCGGGCTACTGCACCGCCTTCGGCGCTTCGACTCGACGCGCTACGCGCGCATTCTTTATGCCCGGAAGATGATGCAGGTGGTGGTGCCGTGGGCGTAGAGTTTTCCTTTTGCGTCAACAATCCTTCCTTCAGCCGTTGCGGTGCGACCGCCGACGTGAATCGTCTTCGCTTCACAACGTACCTCGCCTGTCTCCACTGACATTGCCCGTACATAGTTGACCTTGATTTCGAGCGTGGTGTAGGTCGCGCCGACGGGGAGCGTCGAGTGAACCGCGCAGCCCATGGCGGAATCGAGGAGGGTCGCAGCTACCCCACCGTGGACGCCGCCGATAGGGTTGTAGTGAAACTCAGCCGGCGTGACGAGAAACACTGCATAGCCTTCACTGATCTCTGCGATGCGAAAGTCCATCAGCACGCCAATGGGTGGCGGCGGCAGTTCGCCGGCGACGATCTTGTGCAAGTATTCAAGTCCTGATAGACCGTGCGCAGCGTTTGCCAAGGCGCGTGGGTCGGCCCAGGTGATGGTGCGGGTGCGTTGGTTTGACATGGTTGGATATTAACGCGCCGTGAGCCCTCCTTTACAGTCGGGCTACTACTGCCCAGCGCCTGCGGCGCTTCAACTCGACGGGCTGCGCGTGCGTCTTTTATTAAGTGATCCGAAGGGTCAAAGCTCGAAAGCTCTGATACCATGCGCCGGCAGGGAAAGCTCCTTTGAGCCGAGCGAAGCCCTGAGCAATCAGCATCAGCAGTCAGCAGTTTAAGAAGTAAATTCTGAAAGGAACTTACGACAATGCTTCACAAACGCTTCTTGCTCGTTGGGTTTACTACTAACCGCAGCATTCCCTCTGGTGGGTCAGACTCCACAGAACCTTGTTCTTGTGATCATCACTTTATTGCAATTAGAAGGCTTTACTATTGGCCTTGTCTCGTATGCTCATTGCATTCCCCCTAACCTACGGAATCAGTGCTCCGGTATCACTTTCCTCCCGAGTAAGGAACAAACTCTCGTGTGCTTACTAAGTTCCCTGATGCGTCGTGCATCATGAATATCGGAGCAGGGGTTGAACCAGGCTGCTTCAACACACGAGCCGGGAGAAATGATGTCGACTCAACCTATCGAACGGTCCGCTTCCAGATTTACTCCACGAGTGCCCGAGGGTTCGCCGCGACTGATACTTCAGACGCTTGTCACCACGCTTCAGCCTCGCGATGCTGAAACCTATGAGCATTCTAAGCGCGTCACAAGGCTCAGTTTGCGATTGGCGCGCGAGTTATCTCTCGATCGGGTAGAAATGGAATCGCTGGCTCTCGGCGCGCTGCTGCACGATATCGGGAAAATCCGGGTGCCGGATGCAATCCTGCATAAACCTGGCAAACTAACTCCGGAACAATGGAGCCGGATGCGCAACCATCCACTGTACGGGCAAAAGATTCTGTCCGGCATCGAGTTTCTGGAAGGCGCGTCGCGAGTGGCAGCCCAGCATCATGAAAAGTGGGATGGCTCAGGCTACCCATGGGGCCTGGCAGGAAAAGAGATCGATCGCAACGCCAGGATATTTGCCGTAGCGGATGCTTATGATGCCATGACGAGCGATCGCGTATACCGCGCTGGTTTGACCTACGAAGCTGCGGCCGCAGAACTAAACCGGGAAGTGGGCATTCATTTTGATCCCAAAGTAGTGGAAGCTTTCTGTTCGATACCGCAGCAGGAGTGGGAAGCAACGACGAAGGCGCTGGCAAGTTCCAGCCCCGCGCAACCCCATGGGCAAGGGTGGGATATTAACGCGTCGAAGGCCCTCGTTTATAGTCTGGCTATTGCCGCAGTTCCCCAGCCTGAGAGGTGCGGCGTCAAGCCGCCGCAGACGACAGCGCTGACAAGTCAGCGCACTCCAAAATCCTGCTTCACCTTCTGGCACTTCGCGCAGAAGTAGACTATGCGCGTGCGTTCTTCCGGTTCAATAACCTCGACGTTTACTGGCTGCCTGCGGTTGGCTGAGTGCTGATTGCTTTGGGGAACAGTTTTTTGCCGCAGTTGTTTGATCGGTTCGCCGCAATGTAAGCAGGGCAAATTCGTGCGGCGAAAAACGAGATGACGCGTGCCATACTCGCGGCCGGGCACATAGACGAGCGAGCGATCATTGCGCATGCGTTCGCGTTCGGTGTCAGTAGCCGTCGCACTATGCTCGTAGGCGCGGCGGGCGAGGGCCGGCGCAGTCCTGGTTAAGCACTCTAGATTTCTCTTGGTAAGCGCGCCAACTTTCCGCCACGGATTCAGACGACACCTGAATAACACCTCGGCGCGCAGGTAGTTTCCGAGTCCGGCGAGGATGCACTGATCGAGGAGCGCGGCACCGATGGTTACTCCGTCATATTTATCCGATAAGAGTCTACGCTGAAATTCCGTCGCGTTGAACTTTTCGTCATAGGGAATAGCGTCAGGTCCGAGGCTTGCGAGGTTGTCGATTAGTTTGTAGGGGTCGCCTTCCCCGACATTGAAGATAGGAGCGGAAAAGAGTAGTGCAGCAGCGCCTTCAACTACGATGCGCGCGCGTTCGCGTCGATCTTTTTCGGCCGGCGCCTCGGGCACAAACGTTTGCCAGCGTCCCCACATCATCAAATGCGAGTGAAAGAAAAAGCCGCCTTCGATCAAGCCGATCAGATGTTTCCCGTGCGAAAACACCCGACTGACGCGGCGGCCATGCAAACGCAATTCGTTGTCTCTTAGCCAGGCGCGCGCCTCGCGCGTGCGAGCCTCGAGAGACTTGATGACGCGCCCGGTCAAAACTGCCGCGAGCGCGTCCGCGTATTTGCGAACTTCTGGTCCTTCGGGCATTTCTGTTCGCGCGCTGCGCGCTCAGTGCAGGCAGGACGCCTGCGCTCCGAGGTTAGCTAAGTTCAACCTTCTTGTTCTCGCCGCCGCTCATCTCTGTCCCTGTTACCAACGCCGAAACGAAGTGGAACGCTCGCACGATGCTGCTCGACGGGCTGTCCCAGTACTCAGCCTTCTCCACGCTAATTCGCAGCAGGGCGATGTCCGGCTCGTCCGTCCCTTTCGGAAACCAAATCTTGAACTGCGGCTGCCACAGCTCTTCAATCTTCGCGCGATCCCGCACAAGTGTTGCGCTTCCGGTGATGGACACGTAGCGATGCTTGCTCGTGTCAGCGAAGCTCGCGTTGACCCGTGGCTTCTTTTCTATCTCGCCGACCTTGTGTGAACTGCCGTAAGTAAAGAACCAAAGATCGCCATTGGGATCGATGTCGCCATTTGAAGACATTGGCCGGCTGTGCAAGTCGCCGTTTTCATCAAGCGTGGTCAGCATACAGAAGTCGATGTCCTTGACGAGTTCGCGTAGTTTTTGCAAGTCGGCTGCTTGCGTTTGGGGTGATGTCACTGGTTACTCTCCGCTGAAATTATTTGGATGAGAAGTGTGACCGCACAAAATCACGGATTGATGTCGTTCTGAGGACAAAAGGTTGATGAGGTCGCACTCGGCAGAAGCCCGCGCGTAAGGAAGGGCCCCTTGCTCCTAGAGTTGCGAAGAGCCCTTGCTTACGCGCGGGCTTCTCCCAGAGTCAGCCGATGACATAAAACACAAGGGGCGCAGATAGTTGTTTGCAGCATCGCGTTGATGGAGTAAAGTGCGCAGGAACGGTGAAGAGTGAAAGGTGAAGAGTGAAGAGCAATGAGAAGCGCCAGTCACTGACCACTGACCACTGACCACTGGCCACTGAGACTACTGCCTATGAAAATCTGCATCCTTGATCCTTCTTACGAAAACTCCGACAGCCCCATGAAAGATTACGATCCGCTGTCCGACGTGGTTCGTCACCTCGAAGGCCACCAGTGCGAGACGGCTTACATCGACAAGGCCAAAGGCGTGCGGCAGATCGTTGAGCTTTCGCGGCGCGATTTCGACGTCTTCATTAACCTGTGTGACGGCGCCTGGGACGAAGATCGCGCCGGCGTCGAAATCGTGCAGACAATGGAACGTCTCGGCCTGGCCTTCACCGGCGCGACCTCAAGCTTCTTCGAACCATCACGCGAGACGATGAAAAAGGTCTGCCATTTCTGGGGCATTAAAGCCCCGGCTTACGTGGTAGCGGTAGACGCCCCGAGCATCGAATTAGCCGCCAAAACACTCACTTTTCCGCTGATCACCAAACACCCGAATAGCTATAGCAGCATCGGTTTGACGAGAGAATCGCGCGTGGAAACGCCGGCGGCGCTGCGCGAACAAGCCGAGAAAATGATTGCGACCTTTGGGTCTACCCTCGTCGAAGAGTTCATCGATGGCCGCGAGTTTAGCGTGCTCGTCGTTGAGAATGCCGACGACGCCTCCGAGCCTTTCGCGTATCGCCCGGTTGAGTTTCTCTTTCCGCGCGGCGAGTCGTTCAAACATTTCGATCTAAAGTGGAAAGACTACGAGGCGATGACGTGCATCCAGTGTGAAGACGATGAACTGGCCGCGCGCCTGGAAGACATGTCGCGCAAACTTTTCATCGGCTTAAACGGTTCGGGCTACGGCCGCTGTGACATTCGCATGAACGCCGCGGGCGAGCTCTTCATGCTTGAGATCAATCCCAACTGCGACATTGCGTATCCACTTGAGGAAGCCGCGGGCACCGCCGATCTCATCCTGATGTATGAGCCGTGGGGGCATCGCGAGTTCTTCGAAAAGATTATCAAGGCCGCGCTGAAACGCCGGCAGCGTGCGCATCAGAATTGGCACCTGGCTCTCGACAGCAAGAGTCGTTATGGAGTGTATGCTTTGGAAAACATCAAAGCCGGCGTCGTAATCGTCGCGCACGAGGAACAGCCGCACGTGTTAGTGAGTCAAAAATATGTGCGCGAAAACTGGAATGCCGAACAGCAGCAGTGGTTTTCAGAATATGCCTACCCCTTGACTGATGAGGTCTTTGTAAGTTGGAGTCCCGATCCGGAACACTGGAAGCCCATCAATCATTCCTGCGATCCGAATGCGTGGCTGGAGGGAATGAACCTCGTCGCGCGTCGCAAGATAAAAGCCGGCGAAGAGATTACGATAGACTATGCGACGTTTTACAACGCGACGATGGACGACTTTGTTTGTCACTGTGGCGCTCGGGGATGCCGCGGGATTATCAAAGGCACAGACTATCGCGAAGACTTTGTCGAGCGTTATGGCGATCACGTTTCCGACTACGTTAGATCGAAACGTCTTGAGGAGGCGGCGGCGAAGGCACGCGAAGTGATTTATCAGTAGAATTCGCCGCGGAGTTGCGCGATCAGCGGCTGATGTTTGCTTAGGTCTTCAGTCCCATGCGGCGCGTTAAATCGGCACTCCGCCACCTCAATGCAATCCCAGGATGGATTGCACCTGCTGCTTAAGCGCCTGAGCGGTATTTGGATCGCGAAAGCTTGCGTGCTCTGGCCCGCCGGCTACGAGCATAGTCGAAACTCTTCCTTTAAGTTGTGGGAAGCGTTTTTCCAAATCTGAAACCCATGCACCCTGGTCCTCGACTCTACGCGTGTAAACAAGAAATTTCGTAGACTGACTTCCCAGGCCAAGGTAGCCGAGGAAGCTAGTGATTTTACCTTCGGCCATCTCATGGGCTGTGGACTGTGGATCAAACGCCATGTCGGCGTCTGCGAAACAGGAACGATGGATAACAATCAACGCCGGATTCTCCTGCAACACCTGATCCTCGCGGTGCCATAGCGCGCTCGTATTCTCTTTTTCGATCACTAACGGCAGGTCTCGCAAAATGTCTGAGATGTCGTCGGCGTTCGTGCCACCTTTCTTCCGTGTTTCCGGATCGTAGACTCTATCGGGCAAGGGCGAATCCATGAGCATTACCACTGGTGGACCAGATGGAGTCGCGCGCCTGCTCCTCCAGGCGACGACGCCGGCGACAAGCGCCATCACCAGTCCAATCGCCAGCAACAGACCCAGGGGCGACCGAGTCCAGGAACGTTTTGCCGGCGACGATTCCGCCCTTGCATTCAGCCTGGCGCCGATCACACGATCAGCCGGGGCACTTTTCGCAGCCTCAGGCGCGAAGCTGCGTTCGCGTTCATTTGCAAGCTCGCATCGTTGCTTCAGTCGCCGAATGTCAGACAGCAGCTCGCGGGCGGTTTGATAACGCTCATCGCGATTCTTGGTCAGGGCTTTAGTGACAATCCAATCGAGCGCCTCGAACGTGTCGGGCACGAGGGTGCTTAATGATCTTGGTTCCCGTTCGAGAATAGAAACAATCGCGTCGCTGTCGGTCTCTCCTTTAAAAGGAGGAGCGCCGGCGATCATCTCGTAAAGGACAACGCCCAGACTCCACAAGTCTGTACGCGCATCCACGGGCAGCCCGCGCGCCTGTTCGGGCGACATGTAGGCAACGGTGCCCACCACAATGCCCTCGCCGGTTTTGACAAACGGGCGAGTCGGTTCTTCCGGGCCGGCTTCTCGTGCTTCGGTAAGTTTTGCCAGTCCAAAGTCGAGCACCTTCAAGATGCCGTCGCGACGCAACATAATATTTTCCGGCTTGATATCGCGATGAACGATACCGGCGGCGTGGGCGGCAACCAGGGCTGAGGCTATTTGTTCGGCGATGTTGAGCACCTCGCTGAGCTGCAGTCGCGAAACGCCTCGATTGATTGCGCCGCCGGCAACTGTCGTTGCCAGCAGGCGCTGGCGCAAGGTCTCGCCTTCAATAAACTCAGTTGCGATGAAGTGCCTATTATCGACTTCGCCAATTTCGTAAATCGTAATGATATTGGGATGGTTCAACGAAGAAGCGGCGCGCGCTTCCTGTTCGAAGCGCCGCATTCGATCTTGGTTGGCGACAACTTCTTGAGGAAGAACTTTCAGCGCGACCTGTCGACGCAGTTGCGGGTCTTGCGCAAGATAAACTTCACCCATCCCGCCCTCGCCGATCTTCGAGTGGATTTCGTAACGGCCGAGTTTTGTGCCCGCGATCATTGACATCGATTCACTAGGGGATACCTATGCGCCCCACCAGATCCTTAAATCTAGGATCGGAGCGCACCTTGTCAAAAACAGGTTCCACCTTCATCAGAATAAGATATGACTGGCGTTCCTCGTACGCCTTTTGCAGCCATGCGAACGCCTGATCGTCTTCGCCCAGACCTAAATGGACTAGCGCTATGAAATATGGCGAGACGTAACGCTGCTCAGAAGCTCTTTGCAACTCAGCCAGGACCTTCAGCGCTTCGTCACGTTTGCCGGCGACGGCGTAAGCATGACCCAACGTCGCTGTCGCGCGAATGTCACCATTGGAAAGACGGATTGCCTGATTGATTTCGTCGATGGCTTCTTTGTACATTCCTTTTTGTACGTAAGCCTGTCCGATCCAGAGATGTCCCCACGAGAAGTTTGGATCGAGTTCAAGAGCCTTGCGATAATGGCTGACGGCCTCGTCATACTGGCCCGCATAGTAATAAGGATATCCGACATTCGCGATGGCGAATGGTGATAATGGATCGAGCTTTTCGGCCAGCTTTCGCTCTTCCATAGCTTGTTCCAATCGGCCCATCGTCTGAAAGTAGGTGCCGTAGCTATGATGGGCCAAGGCGTAATTCGGGTTGAGTTCGATGGCTCGCTTGAATTCCTTTTCCGCTTCTGCCCAGTTCCATTCATAGTCTAGTTGGTAGTGGGCTAGTGCATAGTGCGCTTCGGCGAGCCTGGGATCTATCTCCAATGCCTTCGTTGCATATGTCTTACTCTGAGGGAGAGCTTCCTGCGGTGAGCGAAACCCCAACACACTGCCCAGTGCCGCATAGCTGTTAGCTAGCCCCACATAGGCAAGCGCATAGTTAGGATCAAGAGCAATCGCTTGTTTGTAGTACGCGGTACTGGTGTTGTAACCCTCTTCAGTTCCCTTGCTGTAGAAGTAGTGGCCCTTGAGATAAAGTTCATAAGCGCCGGTATTCTCAGTGTAACGTCTGGCGATTAACTGCTGTTCCTCGCCAGTTAGCCGCAACCGCAGTTTGTTTGTGATTTCCCTGGCGATCTCGTCCTGAACCTGCAGGATGTCGGTCAGCTTACGGCTGTAGTGGTCGCCCCAGAGTTGCTTGTTCTCGCGCACGTCAACCAACTCTGCGCTGATGGTCAGGCTATCACCGCGCTGAATAACCCTGCCCGTGAGAATAGCGCGGACGCCTAACTCCTTGCCCACCACGAGCGGGTCGGTCTGTTTACCTTTGTAACGAAAGACTGAGCTACGCGCAATCACCTTCAAGTTGGGAAGCTGCGTCAGACTATTGATAATGCTTTCAGTTACGCCATCCGAAAGATAGTCGGAATTCTGATCATGGTTCTGATTATCGAAAGGCAAGACCGCAATGGAGTCAATTGCCACTTCGGTGTTGCGCGCATGTTGAAAATAGAAGTATCCGATCGCGCCGGCAACCAGCACTAGGATGACAACGATCAGGGCGAGTTTGTGTTGTCCGATTCCGGCTACGATGTACTCGGCGCTGGATGCGCGCGTGCTGGGACTACTGCTTGTGGAGCTGGATACGGTTCCGCCTGGCGTCGGTACTCCGAAGGTCGCCGACGCCGGCGGCACGGTCGTATCTACGCCGGCGTGGAGTTCGCGACGTACTTCCTTTAGCTCGATCGCTACGTCCTTAATTGTTTGATAGCGCTCGTCAGGATCCTTGGCCAGGCAGCGACGAACGACACGTTGCAGATCGGCTGGAGCCGAAGGATTGAGCTCGCTTATCGGCGCCACTGGTTCGCGAATGATTTTGTTGAGAGAGTCAATCGCGTCTTTGCCTGCGAAAGCTCTTCGCCCTGTCACAGCCTCAAACAGAATGCAGCCGAACGAGAAGATGTCGGAACGCTGATCGATCTCGTCTGTCTTTCCCTGCGCCTGCTCCGGAGACATGTAACCCACCGTGCCCAGAATCGTGCCGGGCTTCGAATGTGGTTGCAGGATCGTCGTCGCCACATCACTGCTGCCGGTTCCTGAGGTACGCTGTGCCTCGACCAGTTTTGCCAGCCCGAAATCAAGAATCTTCGCGTGGCCGTCACGCGTGACCATGATGTTATCGGGCTTCAGATCGCGATGAACTATTCCTGCCGCATGAGCCTTTGCCAAACCTTCTGCTGCATGTTGCAGATAGCGCAAAAACTTTGGCAGATCGCTTTGGCCACCGTGAATCAATTGGCGCAGGGTCTGGCCGTCGATGAACTCCATCGCGATGAAGTGGGTGCTTTCGCTTTCTCCTATCTCATAAATGTGCGCGATGTTGGGATGATTGAGCGCGGCGGCAGCCTTAGCTTCCTGCACAAAGCGCCGCATGCGGTCTTTATCAGAAGCGACGTCGGAAGGGAGAATCTTGATCGCGACCTTGCGATTCAGCTTCGCATCTTCCGCAAGGTAGACCTCGCCCATGCCACCCGCGCCGATCTTCGAGCGGATTTCGTAGCGACCGAGTCGTGTGCCGGCGGCGATAGTCATTAGCGTGGTGGTGACACGATCGTCGGCAAATAGAGCGGCTTCCTACCGACCAAGCAAAATCAAGATTCCCGCAACGATCGCGAGCACTGCCAACGCAGTAGAGATAGTGCTGGAAATCTTCACATCAACCAGCGGCAAGAGCCCGGTGAGGATAAGCCACAATCCCAACAAGAGCATTCCCAGACTTCTGCTTTTGAAACCACTTTTCAGGTCCATCGTTTTGCTCCTTTGAAGTTAAACAATCAGTTCAGCGCCCTAAGCGAATCTCGAGCGGACTTCTGTATACAAGAAATTATCTAAACGGATACCGGACGCTATCCAAGAGGATAGGAGTTTAGTGGTTTTATCCCATCTTCGCCAGCAATCTTTTAGACGCAAACATGAGCTATTCCTCGATATTGCTAGCCTTCTTCACAATAATGACAGACTAATCGTCCGTTGAAAGTGGCGGCACAAGAATGGCAACTAAGCTCAGCGCCCAGGACCTAGGAATTTGAAAACTGGTTGAGCTCGGTGAGGGCATTGCGCAAACAGTTTGAGCGCAAAGTGCTATGTCACCGGGCTAAAGACTTCCGTGCCTCAGCGCCCCTCGCCTTAGGAAGCCAGGCCGTAGATTAGCGGCGCGAATTCCCTAACAAATGTTTTCGCTGGGTGAGGGGTTTCGGACCCGCTTCCCGCGTTAAGAGATAAGCAGAGCGGACACTTGAGGAGAAAAACAATGCTGGGATTAGATCCATTAGATTCAAGTTCTCATTTCACCGGGCAATTCGGCAAACCGAATGACGTTCCGCGGGTGAGCCCAAACCTCTACAGCACATTGCAGCAAGAGGTTGATCTTGGCGTTCAAGCCCTACAACGTGAAAGCGCCGATATGGCGGTCACGCTGTTTCAAAGCGCGCTCCAGAAAATGACGGTTGACCAGCCGTTTTACGACCACTTGGTTCACAACCTGCTCATTAGCTATAAGCTTCTGATCGAACAACTACTGAAGAAGCGCGACACGTCCTTGGCGCTGGATTTTATGCGTGCCGCGCTGCGGCTGGAGATCCGGGGCAACATGTCTGAGGATTCCACGTTCCTTCGTAAATTCGCCGCTCACTTCCAGGGCCTCGGGATCGTTTTCCTCCAAAACAACCTGAATGAAGCAAGCCTCTTGTGTTGCCGAAAAGCGATCTCGGTATATCCCAGCCCCGGATCTTACGTGAATCTCACAAATTCGCTGGCGGCAACAGGCCAGCGGGCCAAACTCTCGGATTTTACGACGGAGATAACGCCGCAGCAGCTTGGGCGTCATCTTTTTATTGCCTGCGTGCCGAAGAGCGCCTCGACATTTCTCAAAAATCTCCTCGTGAATTTGACGGGCTACCGCGATCTTTTCACGGTTTACGCGGCTGGGCAGAGTGAACACGAGATCTACCTGCCGACGCTTCGAGAGTCTGCTCATCTTGATACCGTTACGCAGCAACATTGCCGGGCATCGGACGCGAACGTTCATCTGATGCAGGCCTTCGGCATCCGTCCGGTTGTGCTTGTTCGCAATATCTTCGATTCCGTGATGAGCCTGCTCGATTTCTACAACAAAGGCGCGTTTCAGACCTCGTTCGCCCGTGCCGACTGGCAAAGCCTGAATGAAGAAATGAAGATCGATCTGCTCATAGAAAACGTCATTCCCTGGTATTTCCAGTTTGTCGCATCCTGGGATTTGGCTGAAAAGCAGAAGCGGCTCGAAATCCATTGGCTCAGTTACGAACACCTTGTCAATGACAAACCTTCGAGCGTTCTAAAGGTTCTCGAGTTTTACGGCCTTGGAGCATCGCGGCGAGGTGTCGAGCAAAGAGTTGGGGAAATCGAAGCGGAAAAACGAAAGACACGCTTCAATAAAGGAGTAGCTGGACGAGGCAGATCAGGTTTAAACGATCGGCAAAAGGAACAGGTACGTCGCCTGACCAGATATTACCCGTCCACAGATTTTGGTCGGATTGGATTGTAAGAGAAGGAGGAAAATAAAATGAGAGCGACAACAGCAAACTTAAGGCGCCTGAATACTCCGGGAAATGGCGATTGGTCATCAGATCGAGAAACCTTAACTGCGATGCTAAAGCAGTGGCGGCAAAAGTTGGGTTATTGTTCAATTTTTGCAGCTGTCCCTGCGATTCTGGCTTGGCAAGTACAAGAGGCACGCTCTCAGGAAGGGAGAAAACCAGGAGCGAGCGTCGCCGGAAGAGACGCGAGGCTTCTTGAGAAGCTGAACATGAGCAGCAATCCGGCCTTGCTGAAACGGCAAAGCGCGTATCGCCTGCCTCATCAAAAGGGCAACTTCGATTTACTGTCCACGCTTGCTGGAACGGATGACTGTCCGGGCGCCCCCATTCCTGGTGGAAACTTTACCGCCGCGACTCCCTACACCGTCTCTGGCAATACGACCGGCGCAAATAATACTGTTACGCACCTACAGTATTATTACTATTACTCTTTCGACGCTGCCGGACCCGATCATATTTACTCGTTTACGCTCAGCGCTGTCGGTCCCAACCCGCAAATAGAGGTTTCAACCACATCCGGCACATACAAACCTCTGGTTTATGTTTTGTACGGCGGAACCGGTGGATTGTGCCCGGCCGGCACGGGAAATTCCTCATATGCGATAGTGGCATCCGACAGCCGCTGGACGAACGGTAATATCGCAACGCTTAACAGCTCGCAGATGAATTACCTTCCCTTGAATACTCCTCTTCACCTGTTCATTGACTCGGCCGGTGACGATGCTAACGGCTCCGGCCCGTATACGATCCGAATGCAGGACGTCTCGATTTACCCCGTGTGTCCCAATTCGATTGACTGCGCTGGGTTCTTCGTCCGCCAACACTATTTAGACTTTCTCAATCGCGAGCCGGACACTGACGGCCTTGCCTTCTGGACCAACGAGATTCTTTCGTGCGGCGGGGATACTGGGTGTATCGAGGCGAAGAGAATTAACGTCAGCGCCGCTTACTTCCTCTCGATCGAGTTTCAGGAAACCGGCTATCTCGCTTATCGCACTTACAAGGCAGCTTTCGGGAATCTGCCGAATGCCCCGGTGCCGCTCAGGCTCAGTGAGTTTACGTCTGACACGCAACTGATAGGACAAGGCGTGATAGTCAATCAAGCCGGATGGGAGCAGACACTGGAAAGCAATAAGCAGGCCTTTGTTTCAAACTTTGTGCAGCGCTTGCGTTTCACGTCGGCCTATCCAGACTTTTTGACACCGGAGCAATTTGTCGATCAGCTCTTCATGAACACCGGCGTGACGCCATCGTCAACTGACCGCGCCGCAGCCATCAACGAATTTGGCGCTGCCGGCACAAGTGCGGACACCGCCGCTCGGGCGCGCGCGCTCAGACGCGTCGCGGAAAACTCAACACTGAAACAGCAGGAGTTCAACCGCGCCTTTGTGCTAATGCAGTACTTCGGTTACCTGCGCAGAAATCCCGATGACGCACCGGACGTTGACTTTACCGGCTATAACTTCTGGTTGAACAAGCTGAACAACTTCAACGGCAGTTACATCAACGCCGAAATGGTCAAGTCATTCCTCGTAGCAAGCGAATACCGGCACCGGTTCGTGCCGTAACGCAAAGTCTGACTTGCGACATCGGTTAGCAGAAAGTTGGGGAACTCGCTGCTGCTGACAAACAACAGCCTGAAGGACAAACCTTCGGGCTGTTGTTTTTTTGACGCTAGCATGCCCATAGAAAACTGTTTCCCGCGAGTTGCGTTTAGCATCCGCTCGCTATCGCTCGCGGTTCTGTATCACGCTCTTCGTATAGCTATTCACGAGAA
>JBDUAQ010000176.1:0-6771 GCA_040004575.1 bacterium | reverse complement strand
AATGCAATCAGGAATTTACCGATGAGTGGCTGACTTTCTGCACTCAAGACGGCACTACCCTGGTTGATGTGGCAGGTTCGCCAAACGATCCGCCACCGACGTTGGTGCGTCCCATGCCACCGAGTGTCAGCCCGACCGAGCAGCCAACGCTCGACATGCCCGACCGTTACACGCCGCCCCCGGTGCAGTACATTCCGCCGCCGCCGATTCAGGCGGGATGGGCGCCGCCGCCACCACCGGCCTATCCGGCTAAGCAAGAACAGACTCTCGCTGTCACCTCGATGGTTTTGGGAATAGTGAGCATTACAGTCGGATGGTGTTGTTCTTTCGGCATCCTGACATCGCCGATTGCGCTCGTTCTGGGCATCGTGTCGCTGGTCCAAATTAAGAATGACCCGAAGAAATATGGCGGCAAAGGAATGGCCATTAGCGGCATTATCATGGGTGCGCTCTACATCTTGATTTTCATAGCCATAATTCTGCTCTATGGGATCGGGATCTTTCTAGGCGCTCTGAACTCGTGAACCGGCAAGGGCACCACAGGTCGCAACTGGACGAAAAGCGCGATAAAATCTCCAGCGTCTTGAGAACTCCAGGCAAGTAGAAAGAGCATCCGACAGTGAAGCGCTGCCCGACCTGCAATAAAACCTATACCGAAGAACACCTGAGCTTTTGTGTCGAAGACGGCACACCGCTCATAAACGCTGACGTACCTGACGACGAGGCGACAGTAGTTCGGTCTTCGCCGGCGAGCAGTTCAGCTGGAGCGTCCGGCTTCTCAGGCGGGTCAGCCAAACGCGAATCCAGTCCTTATCAACCGCCCGGCGCATACACTCCTCCCGGTTCCTATAATCAAGGCAAGCAGAGAACCTGGCCGTGGATCCTGGCTATCCTCGCGATTGTGTTTGTCGTCTTTGCGGGGCTGGGAATTGCCGCTGCGGTGTTTATTCCACGCATGATGCGCGCGTCAGACACGAATACGAATTTCAATGCGAATGTTGAGAGGCGCAGCAGTAATCTCAATACGAATAGCGGAGCAAATTCGAACCTGAATTCGAATGCCAATTCCGAAGATTGGAACGCCAACAAATCAGCCGTTGAAGACACGACGCCGCCGCCAACGGACGGGGTGCAAGTGTTGGCGGACCTGACGGATTTGGAGCACGAATGGACCGCCGCCAACATCAACGCAGACAAGAAGAAATTGGATCGCATTCTCGCCGATGATTACGTTGGCACAGTTGAAGGGAAGCCGCAGGGGAAGGCGGAGTACCTGAACACGATCAAACGCGACACCGCTATTCAGAAGTGGGCCTTCGAGAATCTGCAAGTTAATTTGAGAAGCGATCGTGCTACGCTAACCGGAACTATACGGCTGGACGTTAAAGACGAGCACGGTCAAGTGCAATCGCCTGCTTTCCGTTTCACTGATAAGTTTGTGTGGCGGGATGGCAGATGGCAGGCGACTGGTTCGGAAGTGGATCCGTTAAAAGACAGTGGTCAGTGATCAGTGGTCAGTGGCCAGTAGTTCGGCGCGCGATTCCTGGGTATTGTGTTGGAAACTGAAGTTTAGAACTCTTTACTGACCACTGACCACTGACCACTGACTGGAATTGAGAATTCAAACATGTCCATCATTAGCGATGTAATCGAATCAACTAAGGCAATCATCCAGGGAATGGGCGTGACACTGTCCTACATTCCGAAACGGAAATGGACTGTCCAATATCCGGAGGAGCCGGTCACGGTGCAGCCACGCTATCGTGGACAGCACTTGCTGCATGTGGACGAGTTGGGCCGGGAAAAATGCGTGGCCTGTTTTCTTTGTGCTGCCGCTTGTCCCTCCGACTGCATTTACATAGTTGCCAAAGACGACCCACGTCTTCCCGAGGAACGCATTGGCGTCGATGAGCGCTACGCCGAGGTTTATAACATCGACTACGGGCGCTGCATCTTCTGCGGTTATTGCGTCGAGGCCTGTCCCAAGGACGCGATTACGCACGGATACAATTTCGAGCTTTCGGTTTACAACCGCGCGGACCTGCTAAAGACAAAAGACGACTTACTGATCACGAAGCAGGTGCAGTCGAGAAATTATCGCGTAGCGTCCTCAACGGAAGATGTAGATTCTGAATATAAAGAAGTATGAAAAGGCAGAATTCAGGAGTCAGAATACAGGGGGTAAAACTTTCCCGATTCTGACTCCTGTATTCTGAATTCTGTCTCCTGTCTTATGCCATCCCGCGAGCTCCACTACCGTTGGGAATACGATCTAAAGTCCAGCCCGGAAAAATTGTGGCCATTCGTGGCCGATACGAATCGCTTTAATCGCGACACCGGCGTGCCTTCGGTGGAACCAGCTAAGACGACGCGTGGGCGACTCAAAAACGCGCGCCGCCGTCTGCGTCTTTCCATGTACGGGATGGCAGTCGAATGGGAAGAGCAGCCGTTTGAATGGATCAGACCCACTCGTTTCGGCGTGGCTCGCACCTACAGCAAGGGACCAATAACCGAAATGCGCGCTCTCGTCGAACTGGAAGCCCGCGCTGACGGCGGCACAAGGCTGAGTTACGACTTTCGGGTGAAACCCAGGTCTCTCGTCGGTGCTTTTCTGGTCTCGCTGCAAATCAAGCTTTCGACTGCACGTCGCTTTGCCACGGCGTTTCGAAGCTATGACCAGCTTGCTAACATGCAATCGGAAGTGCCGCCGGAGACGGAAGTGGAATTGGATTCCGCCGCGCAGAATCGGCTCGAGGTCATCGCGGCGAAGCTGCTTGCTGAAGGCGTGGTGGCGGAGGTTGTTGAGCGGTTGGTCAATTTTGTTAGCAGCGCCGACGACTTCTCCCTGGCGCGTATTCGTCCTTACGCGCTGGCTGATGAATGGAAATTCCCGCGCCGCGCGGTGTTGGAAGCCTGCCTGCGTTCGACGCGTTTTGGTTTACTCGATCTGCAATGGGAGCTGCTTTGTCCGCTGTGTCGCGGCGCCGGTGAGACCGGCAAGTCGCTTAGCGAGATTAATTCGCAGGTACACTGCGACACGTGCCGAATCGATTTTACAGTTAACTTCGATCGCTTCGTTGAAGTAACCTTCCGTCCCAACGCGCTGCTGCGGCAAGTTCAAACGCAGAACTTCTGCATGGGAAGCCCGCAGAAGACGCCGCACATCGTTGCGCAACAATTGTTGCCTGCGCATTCCGCGCGCGAGCTGTCGTTGCCGCTCGAATTCGGGCGCTATCGTTTACGCGCTTTGGAACTCTCGGGCGGACAGGACGTGAGCGTGACTCGGGAAGGACAAGCGACCGCGAGCGTTACGATAGCGGATGCGGGCTGGCCTGATCACGAACTTAAACTGGCTGAGCAGTCGACGCTGAAAATGGAAAACGCCACCAGCGCCGAACAACTTTTGATACTCGAGCGTCTGGCGTGGAGCGATCAATCGGCGACTGCGGCGGAAGTGACAGCGTTGCAGATGTTTCGTGATCTATTTGCCAGCGAAGCCTTGCGACCCGGAGAACAAATCTCCGTGGGTACCCTGACAGTCCTGTTTACTGACCTGCGAAACTCGACGCAACTCTATCGCGAGATTGGCGACGCCACCGCTTTCGGCCGCGTGATGAATCATTTCGACGTACTCCGGAAAGTGATCGCTGAGGAGGACGGAGCGTTGGTGAAAACGATCGGCGATGCGGTGATGGCCGTCTTTCGCCGGCCAGTGTCGGCATTGAAAGCGATGTTGAGCGCGCAGGAAATGTTGGCGCTGCCGGCAGAGGGAACGGCACCGTTGACGCTGAAAGCCGGAGTTCACGCGGGGCCGTGCATTGCGGTTACACTTAACGACCGGCTTGATTATTTTGGTTCGACGGTAAACATGGCTGCGCGCCTCGAGAGTCTATCCACAGGCGATGACGTGATCGTCTCAAAGGCGCTTTACGAGGATCCGGAAGTGCGTGAATTTATAGTGAGTGAAAACCTGCAGGCGACGCCGTTTGAAATGTTGCTGAAGGGTTTTAAGGAAGAACGATTTGAATTATGGCGGGTGAGTCGGAAAGCAGAGCAGTTGGCCGCAGATTCATTCAAGTAGTTCAGAGTTTAAGCTTCAGCTTGTCTTTATCGAAACAAGAGCAACCTGAAAGTTGAACTCTGGACTGCTTGACTCTTGACCGCGTTAATTCGCGGCTAATTAGGTCTGGTTAATAATGTCACTTCTCGAAGCACGCAAAGTTTCCAAGGTCTACCAGATGGGAACCACGAGCGTCACAGCGCTCGACGATGTTTCGTTGACCATGAATGAAGGCGAATTCGTTTCGATTCAGGGAACGTCAGGTTCTGGAAAAAGTACTTTGCTCAATATGGTTGGTGGGCTTGACCATCCCACAACCGGCGACGTCTTTTTCAATACGAAGCCGTTGGGACCATTCAGCAAAAAGGAGATGGCCCGTTACCGCCGCTACTCGGTCGGCATGATTTTTCAAAACTTCAATCTTATTCCCACGATGTCGGCGGAAGAGAATGTTGGACTTGCGTTGGCCTTTGGCGGAATTCGTGGGACTGAGCGGCACGAGCGCGCTGCTGAGTTGCTAAACCGGGTGGGCCTGGCAGATCGTTTGACACATCGTCCTGCGGAACTTTCCGGAGGCGAGCAGCAACGCGTGGCCATCGCGCGCGCGCTGGCAAACAATCCCAAAGTCCTGCTGGCAGATGAGCCTACCGGAAATGTTGATTCGACGCGCGCGCACGAACTGCTTGCACTGCTGCGAGAAATGGTTGATAAGGACTCGTTAACAATCCTCATGGTCACGCATGACCGTGAACTGGCTACCAGCTTTTCTGACCGGATTATCCTGATGAAAGACGGACGCATAGTTGAAGGATGAAGAGGAACCAACCGCCAAGGCGCCAAGCGCGCCAAGATCGATTACGAACACGGGGGGAGTAATAGGTTTACCTTTATCATTAAGTATTTCCTTCTTGGCGCGCTTGGCGTCTTGGCGGTTGGCTCTGTTCCGCCTTCATTATTGTGAGGTGACTCATGTCAAACGAAATGACTCTCGAAGCGCTGCGCTCGGTACCACTCTTTGCGTCGTTGACTGACGCGGCGACCATCGAGCTCCGTAGTCTGCTGACCACGAAGAATGTGTCCGCGGGCACGGAGCTATTTCATAAAGACGATACCGGCAACGCCATGTATCTCATCGAGAGCGGTCGGGTGCGCATCAGCATTACCGACGAAGATCGCAAAGAGATAACTCTTGCTGAGCTGGCCCAGGGAGACTTCTTTGGTGAGATGTCGATCATTGACGGACGCAAGCGATCGGCAGACGCGACGGTGATTGAGGAGGGGCGTCTTGCAATTCTTTCGCGTCCGAATTTTCTGGCCTTTGTGCGCGCAAATCCCGATGTGGCTCTGGGAATGCTAGGCGCTTTGTCTGACCGGCTGCGACGCACTGACGAGCTCATTCGTTCGCGTGTTTCCCGCAACGCCAACGAGGAAGAGCGAAAGCGAGCGACAGTAGCCGATCGCGCGGCGGACATGATCGCCGAGTTTGGCGGCAGTTGGAAATTCATCGGCGTCTCGATCGGTCTGATAGTTTTCTGGATCGTGTTCAATTCCTACATCCTTTTCAACGGGTTCGATCCGAAGCCTTATCAAATGCTGAATCTGGTGCTGGCGGTGATTGCCGGAATGCAGGCCCCAATCATCATGATGTCGCAGAACCGGCAAGGCGAAAAAGATCGCCTGCGCGCCGATTTGGATTATCGAGTTAACCTAAAAAACGAACTCTCCCTCGCCGAACTCCTGCGCCGCCTGGACGTGCTGGAAAGCGAGCGACTGCCAAAGTTGTTTGAGGATCAGAACGCGCGGTTGGCGCCCACCCAAGTCCAAAGTCCAAAGTCCAATGTCCAAAGTCCGGGGTCGTAGCTCAAGTAGTTTAGATTTCAAGCTTCAGCTAGCGCACGCCTCAAACTGACAACCTGAAGGTTGAACTCTAAACTACTTGAAAGGACTTGGACCCTGGACTTTGGACTAAACAATGATTCAAGCAATCTTCTTTGATTTCAATGGTGTCATCATTGACGATGAGCCGCTGCAAATGTCGGCTTACCAGGACGTCCTGCGTGAACAGGGAATTGAACTGACGGAAAGCGATTACTACGGCGCACTCGGCATGGACGACGAGACGTTTGTGCGGGCGGCATTTGCACGCGCGCAGAAACCGCTGACGGAAGATACCTTGAAAGTAATGTTGGAGGGCAAAGGCGTCATCCATCGCAAGCTGATTGAAAATGAGTTGCCGTTGTTTCCCGGCCTCGTCACGTTTCTTAAAGCGACTTCGCACCATTACTCGCTTGGGCTCGTCAGCATGGCGCTCAAGGCAGACATTCAATACGCACTGGAACGCGCGCGCTTGCTGAGTTTGTTCTCGGTGATTGTCAGTGCCGAAGACGTTAAGATCTGCAAGCCGGCGCCCGACTGTTACCGGATCGCGCTCGAGAAGTTAAACGAAAAGCGGCGAGCTGAGCGACGTGAACCGTTACCTGCGAGCGCATGTTTGGTGATTGAAGATTCGCCGCCTGGAATTGAGTCGGGCCGGCAAGCAGGCATGCGCACGTTGGGTATCACAAATACTGTTTCAGCGGAACAACTGCGCGCCGCCGGCGCTGAAGTTGTGAGCGCGAGTCTTGCTGATTGGACGGTTGATGCTGTTCATCATCTATTTGACTGAACAGCAAACGGCGGGCTAGCGAATCTAATTCAGCACTCAGCACTCA
>JBDUAQ010000175.1:0-6785 GCA_040004575.1 bacterium | reverse complement strand
TCAATTCGATGAAAAGCTGACTGACATTTTCGCCGTGCAGGATTCCATCTCTGCCCGAGTGGCGGAAACAATCGCGGCCAGGTTGACGGGCGAAGAGAAGAAGCATCTGGCCAGGCAATACACTGCGAACGCCGAGGCTTACCAAATCTATCTGAAGGGCCGCTACCAGCTAAACAAGCTGACGGACGATGGATTCCGGAAAAGCCTGGAGTACTTTCAACAGGCGATCGAGAAAGATCCGAACTTCGCGTTGGCCTACGCTGGGCTCGCGGACTCTTTTAACGCTCTGGGCGACTTCAATGTCCTGCGGCCGAAGGAGGTCTATCCCAAAGCCAAGGCGGCGGCGCTCATGGCGCTGAAACTGGATGATCTGCTGGCCGAGGCTCACACGGCGTTGGCGATTGTCCTGCTCGAATATGAATGGGATTGGTCCGCGGCTGAAAGAGAATTCAGGCGGGCCATCGAAATCAACCCCGGCGATGCAGACGCTCATCTGGCGTTTGGCTTCTACTTAATGTCCATGGGGCAGTTTGATGAGGCCGTCGCGCAAATGAGACGAGCCCAGGAACTCGATCCTGTCTCGTTAGTGAAAATCACAGCGGTCGGACAAGTCCTGCTTGTGGCGCGCAGGTACGACGAGGCGATCGAGCAATGCAAGACGGCGATCGAGATGGATCCGAACCTCGGCTTTGCCCACTGGCTACTCGGTTTGGCCTATATGTATAAAGGAGCGTATGAGCCGGCCATCGTGGCTTTACAAAAATCGATACCACTCTCAGGAGACAGTCCCGACGAACCCGCGGCGCTCGGACTCGCCTATGCGATGTCGGGGAAGACCAACGAGGCCCGAAAGATCCTGGCGGATCTGAACCATCGATCAGAGCGAAAGCATATCTCGCCAACCGTAATCGCAGCTCTTTATGGAGCGTTGGGAGAAAAAGACCAGGCGTTTGCGTTGCTCGACAAGGCTTACGACGAGCGGGACTATATTCTGGTTATGCTCAAAGTGGAACCTATGTTCGATCCGCTCCGGTCAGATCCCCGATTCACCACGCTGGTGCAACGCGTTGGCCTTCCGAGATGAGTTGAAGGCTTTCTCGGTCAATGCTATTTAGAGTCTCATCGAACCGCTCAGCGGCGGGATTAAAATTTTGCTATTCTCGCGGTGATTTAGCTGGCCCAGGATTTCGCAAAGTGCAGGAATGCTCGAACCAAATCGCATGTCTTACAGTTTCGATGGCTTTGAGCTTGACGCTCGCGAGCGCCTCTTGCTTCGCTACGGTCAACCGGTACAGATTACCTCAAAGGCATTCGATTTGTTGCTGACCCTTCCTGGCCCGCTTTATTGAACGAACCTCTGCCGGTATTCACCTGACACCAGAAACGCCTTGACCATTTCCGCATCGGCGTAGTTGCCGTTGAACTGATTCAGCTTGTTCAGCCAGAAGTTGTAGCCCTGGTAGTCGAGCGTCGGCTCGGGCGGATCGTAGGGATTGCGACGCAGGTAACCGTAGTACTGCATCAACACAAACGCGCGGTTGAATTCCTGTTGGCCGAGCGTTGAGTTTTCCGCTACGCGTCTGAGCGCACGTCCGCGAGCGGCGCTATCGACAGTGTTACTCGCCCCGCCAAATTCGTTAATCGCCGCAGTCCGCTCTGCTGATGGTGGCGAGGCTACGCCTGCATTCGCGTAAAGCGCATCAACAAACTGCGCCGGCGTGAGCGAAGTTGGTTCAGAAGTAGCAAAACTAGAGCGCGCACCAAAAGCCGCCGCATATGATTTCTTGTTGTTTTCCAGTTTTGTCTGCCAGTTAGCGGCGCCCACCACTACGCCCTGTCCGATCTGCTGAGTGTCAGGCAGAAACTCATTAAACCTGAGCGGCACCGGCGCGCCGGGCAAGTTTCCGTAAGCTGCTTTGTAAAACTTGTAGACCAGGTAACCCGTTTCCTGAAACTCGATGGAGAGGAAGAAAGCGGCGGAAACGTTCACGCGCTTAACCTGAATGCATTGTGCGTTGGTCCCACAGGAAGTGATTTCGTTTGTCCAGAACGCCAGTCCACTTGCATCGGGTTCACGATTCAGAAAGTCGCGGTAATGCTGGGCGACGAAGAATTGTGCGTCGTCAATTCTGTTCGGCGGCAACGGGCCAAACGCGAGCCCGCTCAATCCCTGACTAAGCCCGTCATCTGCCCTCGTGAAAATCGAGCCGTCGGTCGGGAAGCCATCCTGAAACCTGTCAGGGAAGGCGTCGATGCGCGGCGTGCCGCCATTGCCACCGCTCCCTTCAAACGCGCCTGAGGCATCCTCGATAACGTAGATACTCCCGGGCCCGTCGACCACGAGACCGTGCAGAAAAAGATTGTTGTCGATGGAGAGACCTTCCACGCAAACTTCGTCGCGATCGGCGACGCCGTCATGGTTGTCATCGTAAAGCACAAGCATGACTGTGTTGTTGCCGGCGGAATATGAAAACACGACGCCACGCGAATTGACGGCGACGTCGAGCGGCGCATCGTTTGAGAAGCGGTACGCATAATAAGGCGTGGTGGAGAGCGTGTCGGGGATGCCGTCGTTGTTGGTATCGCGAATGATCCGCAGCTCGTCCGAATGGAAATCCGCGATCAGCAGGTCGTTGTTTGGCAGCAAAGCCAAAGCGTTCGCGTTGTAGAGTTTGTTATCGCCGACTTGTACCAACACGCGCGTGCGCGAATTGTCGAAGCCGCCAGTCGCCGGATCGCGAACGAGCAGGAGCACTCCCGGCGAGGGTTCGTTATTCGGATCGTTTGGGTCGGCTGAATTGTAATAGCCGCTGGACGAGATGATCACAAACTCGCGACCGGCCCTCGACGTGCCGGATACGATTGCGGCTGCTGAACGCAGCGAATAATCCGTGCGCAAGTTGTAGGTCGTCGAACTATCGATGCGATAGTCGCCATTTGTATCTAGCGCGACCACCAGCACGCCGATGAGTTGATTGTTGAGAGTCGCTGAGTAAACCTCGTATCGTGCTCCCGATTGTCCTACCGCAATATCAAACGAACCGCCGGCCGAATCAAATGCCGTGCGCTCGTCGGCGACCAGATCGCCATTACGATCGACAAACTGCTCGTCGGTGCCCGCCGATGAGATCAAACTCAACTGCGAGGTGTGCAGAATTTGAGTCAAGGGTGTGCCCGCTTGGATTGAAGTTGTAGCGGGAATGTTCAAGGCGCTGGAGGGTCGAGGTAACTGAACCGACGAACCATCGCCTCGGCCGTTCGTCGTATCACGCGGGACGCCGGCGTCTGTTGGTCTTTGCAAACGCGCTGCTTGCGCCGGTTCATACCCATTTGCTCTTCCCTTTCCTTGACCACTGAAGGTTTCCGGCTGGGCCGCAAGCGCGCGCTGCAGATCGGGTCTAAGATCCGGATTTATTGTTTGCCCAGTTACGACGCCAGCAAATGAAAACATGCTCAGTCCGGCCACAATCAATAGCGCGTGTCTGGCGTGATGTGAAAACAACTTTGCGACTCTCATGTCGAACACCTCTTTAACTTCCGCTTGTTCTGTCCTTTACTTGTGCAGCCTCTTCTCGTCCCGTTCCATTTTTTGCCGCACGTTCTTTGCCAGGTGCTCCGCGGTGCTCTTGTTGCCGTTGTAGGAGTCAACCTTGTAAGAAGCCACCGCAAACGCGACCACGCCGGTGCGAAGATTCACCATCTGCATGCTTGCCTCAGACTCGGGTCGGCCACTGCCGAAAATGATCTTCGCCCAGCCGGCTTTCTCAGATTGCGCGAAGCCATTGATCTCAAAGTCCGCGTGCGATCTGTCAGCCACGACGAGCAGATTCACCTGCTTTTTCTGAAAAGCCGCGACCAGATTGTTTTCAAAGCCCGGCAGTCCGTTGATATCAGCTACATACACTCTTGAGCCGCCCGGGATGTAAGTCGGATCAGTTGGCCTCGTCACTTTTTGATGGTCTGAGATAGAAGCGTCGATGATTCGGACGCGATCCTGCGCCTGCGATGCGACAGCCAGTACCAGCGAAAGAAATAGCAAAAGGGTTTTTGAAACTCTCATCTGTTCTCCTTCAATTGATGACTTTTCCCCCACCCCTCTCCACCAGCGAAGAGGGGAACGTGGCTCATTGTCGATCTGGTTGAGCATCTCTTACCGCGGATCCTTCACTTTGGCCGGAGCGCGGTCATGGTCCGGCTCAGACCTTTGCGGCGGATCGTTACGTGGTGGTGGATCGCTACGCGGCGGCGGATCGTTACGTGGTGATGGATCGCTACGCGGCGGCGGATCGTTACGTGGCGGGGGATCACTACGCGGCGGCGGATCGTTGCGCGGCGGCGGATCGCTACGTGGCGGTGGATCGTTGCGCGGCGGTGGATCGTTGCGCGGCGGTGGTTCATACCGTGGTGGCGAATCGTTACGCGGCGGAGCTTGTGGCCGGTCAATTCGTTCGGGTCTCGCCGGACGATCACCCGGCGCGCCCTCTTCGTTTGAACGGGGCCTCACCGGAGTCCGCTCCGGCTCGTTCACTTCCGGTCGCGCCGGAACATCCCGCGGATATCTTTGCTCGATCCGCGCTGGACGATCGTTGCCATCGTTTCCTGGCTCAGCTCGCGGAGTTTCGCGGGGTGGACGTGTCGATGTCGACGGCAACGGGCGCATGACTGCACCGGTGGGACGTGTTTCGACCGGGCCGGCGCCCGAAGTTGGCACCGGGAACTCAGGACGAGCAACGACGCCTTCACGTCCATTCAACACTCGAGTGCGGCGCAGTTCGTTGTCGAGTGGAACGCCGGGCGCCCTATCAGCCGCGCCGGTTGGTCGTTCCCTCAGTTCACTCGGGGGCGCGACTCTGGCCGGGCGCGCTACCGTAACGCGTCCTCCGATTCCTTCGCCTGCTCGCTCACCGGCGGCGCCGCGATCCCCGGCCGCATAAGCCGGCCTGACCGGCAGATCAGTGCGTAGCGGATCGGCGTTGAAAACTCGGCGCGCGAGAATGCCGTCTGCCGGCCGCGTCCGGGCGCCGTCAGCGCCAAAGTCTTTTGCCGGTAAAGCCGTCACTGCGCGGTAGTACGCCGGATTAACTCTCTGTAGTTGCGCGATCTCATCGGCGCGCAACGGGCGCAACCGATTATCGTGGTGGTAATAGCGTGAATAAGGATCGCGCTGGTGGTAATGCAATGGATACCAGCAAACGTTATTGCCAAATGAAATATTGAACGCGACCAGCGCCGGCCGCCACCAACTGCGATGCCGGTAGTATTGACTGCGCGGACACCATGCCCAGTAGTTGTTGTAGTAGACCCAGCGGCCGTAGTGATAAGGCGCCCAGCCCCAGGGCTCCTGGCCCACCCAGGTCCAGCCGTATGGCGAGCACCAGCTCCAATACCCATAACGGTAGGGTGCCCAGTCGTTGTAGATGTTGATTACGGTCGTATGCGGCCGCCAGATCCAGCCGTAGTCGTTTGCGTAGGCCCAGTCGCCGTAGGAATCCAGATCTTCACCGCCCCAAACATAGCTGTCGTAATACTGCGTGTCGTAACGCAGCCGTTCGGCGAGGAAGCGCTCGCGGTCTCGAACCCAACTGTCCCAGGAATCGACTGCATTGGCGGCGATGAATTGCCAGTCACCGGCATCCGCTCCTTCGAAGATAAGCTCGGCAGTGCGTCCATCGCGCAACTCAAAGCCGGACGTCTCGGAATAAATACGCGCGCGGCCGCCAGCGCGAGCACTCAAGCGCACGCGTCCGTCGCGGGATACGTCGATGCGATAGAGCCCTTTCTTCTCCGCAGCAAGCGTGGTCTTTGGCGCGTCAATCTCAAAGTACTCATGATCGCGATCAAACTTTGCCAGCCGCACCGAAGCCGTGCCCTCAACGACGCTCAGCGCTACGCCTTCATCGCGAAGGGTAACGATCTTCAACATTGAATTAGCGCCGAGCCGCACGAAGTTGCGTGCGTCGATCTGGAGCTCGACTCGCGAATTGCGATCGGTTGAAATGGCGTCGCCTTCAACCAAAGGCGTGTTGAGCCGCGCGCGTTCCCAGTCAGTGTTGCCGTTGCGCTTGAGACTAACCTCGCCGGTGATCAAGCTAATGCGTACCACCCGCGCGCTGACGTCGTATTCATCGCCGTCGTCAGCTTCGTCGGCAGCGCGCGCGATTATTGTTGTGCTTAAGAAAGTCAGGAAGAGAAGGAGAAAAGTTGAAGAGACGGCACGGCCGAAATTCCATATCGAACGCCGGGTAGAACGCATGGCTACGCTCCTTTTTTATGCAACTGTTTTTAGTTACCGTCAGACGCGCGCTGATGATTTTGGGCAGCCTCAGGAGTGCGCGGTGGCGAAGAGCTAAGTGTCCCGGATCCAGTAGGACAGACATTCCTCTATGTCACTACTTGCAGGATAGGCCTTCGAGCCTGTCTTATTTCGAGGAGACTTAGCTTGCTGGCAACGCCCGAGAGCAAGGCGCATGCCCTCACCCTTTGATGTGTGAGAAGATTTAGACCATTAACATAAAGAATCGGAGTTCAAATACTTCTCAACGAGGCTTGAGGTTTCTCAAGGCGGTGCGACCTTGAAGACTATGCGGTGGGCTCGAAGAGAACAAACAAAGTCTTGAAGTCAACACTAACCAGGTCGCTACCACCACCCCACGCGGGCTGCCCGCGCGGGGACCCCGGTCCGCTCCCGGTTCCGTAGTTGTGTTTACGTTCGCGCATTTATTCGGCCAGACAAGCCTCAGCGCTGTGGGTTGGTGAATACAGAACCGGGAGCGGTAGCGACCGGG
>JBDUAQ010000174.1:0-6811 GCA_040004575.1 bacterium | reverse complement strand
CGCCGACGACTTCCGTATAAACGGAGACAATGCGATCGACTTCTCGAACCTGGTGGAGAACGGGCTCATTCGCATAACGATGCCCTTGCCCCTGAACGTCAAGCTCATCGATCCGATCACCGGTCAGCCTACCGAGGAGACCTCAGTTGATCTCTGGCGTGCGGTCATGCCCGTGCTCAACGTCGCCATTACCGGCCCGGACGGCGTGGCGCCCAGCTGGCCGCCCACTCTGCGCGTACCCATCATGGGCCAGGACCCTAACGGCCCGAACCGGCAGGGCGGCTACCAGCACGATGCGCGCTTCGGCACGCTCCAGGAACAGGCCCGCGGTGCGCTCTTCGCGCACGCGCAGGTGTCAGTGGAACCGCCAACGCGCATGCTCGATGACCTCGCGGCCTTCCAGCAGACACTGTTCTCTTCGCCCGGGGTCGAACTGCTGGCCGACGCGATCCTCTCCAGCTCGACGCCGTTCCCCGATCCAGACCCCGAGCTGAACGAGCTTGAGCAGCAGGGCAAGGTAGTCTTCAACCGCGCCTGCGCGCAATGCCACGGCGGCACGTTGCATCCGAGCGGGTCAACGGCTGAGACGACGTTCGTGCGCCCCATCGTGCGCTATCACAACATCCAAACGGCTTGTCCGCACCCCGCCACGGATGGCTACCTGCCATGTCCGGAACGGCTCGCGCGCAACGCGCGCCGGTACCGCATCACTCTCGCGAACGGCACGTTCCAATTCGTCACCACTTCTGACCCGGGAAGACTGCTTCTCACGGGCCAACCCGCGGACCTCGGAGTGATGGACGTCACCCAACTCCGCGGCATCAGCAAGACCGCTCCGTATTTTCACAACAACTCCGCGGCAACGCTTGAACAGGTGCTCGACCACTACGACGCCTTCTTCCGGCGCGTGGCTAGGCTGGTCCCGCCGCCCAACTTGCCGCCGCTTCTTTCGTCAAACGGCCTCGTCGTCGATCGCGGGTTTGTGACAACGGAAGAGAGGCCCGCGTTGCTGGCCTACCTGCGCAAGTTGTAGGCGCGCCGCCCGAGGGGTTATTGCCTCCATCGGTTTGAAACATGTGGAGACGACCGACCCTGCGGCGCGGTATCTCATTAGCCGACTAAGGAGAACAAATGTTCAATTTCAAATGGCTAACTTAAACCGCGCACGGGGATCTCTTTGTTTAGGCATTTTGCTTTTTCTTGCCGGCGTCGGCGCCGCTTTGGCGCAGCAGACCACGTCCTTCACTTATCAGGGACGCCTGACCGACGGAGGCACTCCTGCGAACGGCACGTATGAAATACAGTTCACACTTTGGGATGCAACGGCAGGTGGCACACAGCAGACGCAGCCTGCGCCTATCACGGTGACCAAGAATGCGCTGGTGACGAATGGAGCCTTTACTGTGCAACTGGATTTCGGGGCCACGGCACCTGCGACCCACTGGTTTTTGACCAGTTGGTCAACGTACGCTGAACTACCCAACTGGTAAAGATAAGTCCTTTAATTTCAATAGTGGTGAGCCGAGCAGGACTCGAACCTGCGACCCACTGGTTAAAAGCCAGAATTTACCGTTCTGCTGAGTGCTGCTGAGTGCTACTCAGCGCGGAATTTCTTAGACTTTCCGGTTAATTCATACCGCTGTATACTCGCGAGTACTCGTGCGTTCGGTTGGGTTCGCACTCTATCCGCACTCCAGCTCTCTTTTTTAGTTGTGTACTTTGATGAGGCTTTGGCAGGAGGTACAGGAATTTATTTCGAGCCATGTTCCTGAGCGAGGTAAATCCAAATGACGGCGACGCACTGGATCACTATCGCGGGAATTATTGTTGCGACCGCTACTTCCTGGCTCCAATTTTGGCTAAAGAGGCGGTCAAGCATGTCAACGGTGAGGGTTAAGCCGACTGCTAGCCAGCCTAATGCGACTGACCGCTTTACGAGAAAAGAGATTACCTTTGGAGGGTGGCTAAAAAGGTCTTGGGTTCGCATACTCATTCAGTGGACAATGAATTTCACCGGGGTATTTCTCTTGGTGTGGGAATACCGAAGCGATGCGCCGCTAACGCGCCATTCGGTTGTCGGCATTGCCCTAACCGCCAGCCTTTGGGTCTACGCTTCGCTGCTGTTTTTTATTCTCGATGAGAAATTTTCAAATTAGGACACCTCTCAATTGACTGCTTCGGTTGGCTCTTCCGGCTGTTCATCCTTCAGTTTTGAAAGTTCGCGTTCAATCATCGTGTCGAGTTGAGCGGTTGAGACGTAAACCTTCTCGCGGAATTTTTCCGGTCGCAAACCTTTCATCAGAAAGATCGCAAGCAAGTCAGACCCGGCAAAGGCCCGGCGTCGGATCTCGCCTTCGAGCGAATCGGCAGCCAGGTCTAAACTCGCCTGCCAGTCAGCGGCGAATTCCGGATCTGAATGGCGAAGGTTATATGCTGCTTTCGGGCTGATGCCCGCCTCTTCCGCAGCGGCGCGAACGATGCCGCAGTCAGCCAGGGATTTTAGAAATGCTTTGCGCCAGACTTTATGAGCCGACATTAATTTTACCTCTCAAGCGTATAAGATTTTGCGCTTCTCAATTTCCGGTAGAAACGCCATCACAACCGCGTCACCATCATCAGTTGAGCGCCCCAGTCGTTTGCGTATGTCATCCTTTGATTCAATTTGCACCTTGCCGCCTGAAGTCATTTTCCAGTGCGGTGCAACCAGATCACCGAGCAGCCGATCATCCGGCGGCAGACAGACGTTTGCACCAAAGGCCGGATCAAGTAGTTCGCGGAATTTCCACCACGCGTAGGCCCGCATGTTCAAAAACTCCAGTTCGCCGCTGCGATCCTTTGCTTTATCAGGAGGCGAAGCGGAGGCATTAAACGGTCGCACAGTGAGCTTCAGCTCTCGTAAGCGATCGTAAACTCCCGCGCCGACTCCAATCAGATCGATAATTCCATAACTGCCTCTCGCGTTAAGAATCGCTGCCACGTGGCCACTGCTAATCATTGTGTCGGCCACTGCAAAGCGCCGCAGCTCTGTTATGACGTGCGAGTGTCGTAATGCCAGGACCGTCTTGTCGCCGTCAGTGCTTCGGGCAATGTCGGCAGATACGCAAGTGAATGGCAACCACTCGCCTGTTTCTTTCCACTCTTCCCAGCGCTCGTTTGCCTGCTCGACCCACGAGAGCGGTATAACGCCGTCTGCATCCGAAGTGTGAAACTCGCCCAAGACTCTGTTTTGAAAGATCGCGCTCTGCTCGCCCCACAGTAGTTTTTTATCGTTAGCCCATGCTGCATTGATTCTGCCCGCTGCTATCGCTTCCTTGAGCGTGATATGCCGCGTCCACCATGACTCTAAGCCAGGTTGCTGTGCGTGGATTTTATAGAACCTTCCGACAGGTTCGCCGGGAGTCGATATGCTTAGCGCGTAACAGTCGCCACTTGATAGTGCGCCTTCCGCCGCATCAAAAACCGCATCCGGGATGCTTTTGCTTTCATCGAAGAGATACAAAAGCGAGTCGGCGTGTGCGCCCTCGATTAAGTTTGCGTCATCACTCGCAACCGCGAATGCTTCACCCGTAGATAGTTTCAGGTTCAGTTGCAGTAGCTCGCTGCCGGTAAACGCAGATCGCAGAATCTTTGACCAGCGCAAGCGCCGCGCCCATTTATGGATCTCTGGAAATAAAAAGTGCTTTAGTTGCCGCCATGCGGACGCCGTGCAAACAACCTTCCAGTCCTCGTTCTCTTCGCCGTCTCGCGTTAAAGCGAACCAGAGAACCACCCAGGCCGCGATGCTTGTCTTGCCCACACCATGCGGCGCTCGTATCGCCGCCCGCTTGTGCTCAACTAACGCGGAGAGAATCTCAAGCTGATAATCTGCCGGGCTTTCGTCAACGCTCCAGTTAAAACAATCGCGCACAAACCCGGCCGGATCGTCTTTGTACTTGCGCTTGAATGCCGCGCCGATCTTCGAGGCGTTCTTTCGTTGTAGCAACTCGAGAAATTGCTGCTTAGCTTCAGGCGGCAATCGTCGCCAGTCTGTTGTCGGTGCGAAAGACATAAATTTACCCTGGTCCACTCCCGTCGACTTTGCCGATAGTCATCTAAGCGCCTCTTTCAATTTCCCGCATCCGTTCCTGGTGGCGCTCCCACTCAAACTTCGCCAGCATGCCGTAAAACTCATGCGCCGCACGCTCGGCGCGGGCTTCGCAGTCGTTAGCGATTAGCGAATCAAAGTCCGAACTGTCGTCGATAAAACTTTTTAAGGACAAAAGGTTTCGCGGTTCAGCAACAGAGCTATGCGGACATAAAGAGATTTCCGCGAGCGGCCAACTATCGATGCGCCGAGATTTGCCCACGGGTGTTGTCCGGACCAAATGGGAAACAGATCCGCTTGACCAGTTCAATTCGCCCTGTTCGGCCAGACTCAAAAGTTCGCGGGAGGTTTTATCCCTTGGCGGAATGTAGCCTGTGACCCAAAGCCCGTCCGCGGCACGTGAAAGAGTCGCCGAGCCGAAGCGTCGCAGCTTAATAGTCGCGTCCAGGCCATGCCTGTAAAGAATTGGCCTCGTTGTGTCGCTTTCACTTAGCCAAAAATCAGTTCGCTCATCGTCGAAGAAGTCCCCGGCTCGATCCGGATCTTCAGGCCCGGAAAAAGTGACAACGCGGCCGGAAACTTTTCCGCCGCCTAAAGATTTGACGGGACTACCGTGATAAATCAAAAACTGGTCGTTCATATCTGCGCCTCCAATTCCATCAAGCCCACCTGTGCCGCTTCGCCACGATCAACTCGCAGGCCACCTGTCACTATCTCCGCACTGGCAATTGAAGCGCTGCGTCAACACAGACGAATCCAACTAGAGCAGCGAATGGAGCAGGGTGCCGATTATCAAGACCACGGTTTAGTGTTTGCGACCGAGCTGGGAACCCCGCTGCTGTGGCGCAACCTGGGGCACCGGCACCTAAAACCCCTGTTGACAGCCGCTGGTATCTCACCGGAGGGGTTCTCGCTGTACTCACTTCGACACACGCACTGCGCTTTGCGCATCATGAACAGCGATAACGTCTTCGTGATTGCCGCAGACATGGGCACCAGCGTGGCCATGATAAGCAGCACCTACGGCCACGTACCTCGATCAGTCTCACAAACGTCCAGCGACAGACTGGCCCAGCTACTCTACGGCACCTGATCCGTCTGTACTCGCACTCTATCCGCACTCCAAAACCAAAGGGCAGCGCTTCTGTTATCGAAGTAGCTGCCCTAACTTGTTGATTCTAGTGGTGAGCCGAGCAGGACTCGAACCTGCGACCCACTGGTTAAAAGCCAGTTGCTCTACCAACTGAGCTATCGGCCCACATCAAATCGGATGGATGGCATTCTACAGGACGGAAAAGTCCGATGTCCAAAGTCCGCAGGGTTCTAGTAGTTCAGAGTACAAGCTTTAGCTTGCTTGTTTAGGAGGCAGACAACCTGAAGGTTGAACTCTGAACTACTTCAGTGGCATTCCGAGATTCGACTTTGGACTAATCTTCAAGCCAGCCTCCCACCGCCGAATCCTTGATGACGATTGTTTGTGTGCGTTCCGGTCCGGTGGACACCAGACCGATCTCGACGCCAATCTTTTCGGAAAGGAAATCAACATAGCGCCGCGCGTTTGCGGGCAGGGAACTCATCTCTGTCGTTCCCACAGTTGATGTTTGCCAGCCAGGCAGCGTTTCGTAGATAGGTTCTATGCGCTGCAAGTCCTGCGAAACCGCGGGAAGAGATTCACATTCGCGCCCGTCCAGTTTGTATCCTACGCAAACCTTGATTTCTTCCAACGCGTCAAGCACGTCAAGCTTGGTCAGCGCTACTGACGAGAAGCCGTTAATCTCGGCCGCGTAGCGCGTCGCGAAAGCGTCGAACCAACCGCAACGACGAGGACGTCCTGTCGACGCTCCATACTCGCGACCCCGCTCGCGAATAAGCTGTCCCATTTCTGCCTCGCCCTCAACCATCTCTGTCGGGAATGGCCCTTCGCCAACACGCGTCGTGTACGTACGCACGATGCCGAGCACGCCTGTTAGCCGGTTGGGGGCCAGGCCTGTGCCGACAATTGCCCCGCCCGCGATCGTGCTTGACGACGTAACGAACGGATAGGTTCCGTGATCGACGTCGAGCAAAGTAGCCTGGGCGCCCTCAAGCAAAATCGATTTCCCTTGCGTGGCGGCGACGTTCAAGAAATGTGTGGTGTCGCCAACGAAAGCGCCGAGTCGTTCGGTTAGACCCAACATTTCGTCAAAGATTTCGTTCGCATCCAACTTCTCGCCGCCATAGGCCTGGATGATCCGGTTAGCATCCTCGAGATTGCGCTCGATGCGCGAACGCAAAACCTCGGGCACCAGCGCGTCGGCGGTGCGAATACCGCGGCGACCGGCTTTGTCTTCATAAGCCGGACCAATGCCGCGCAGCGTTGTCCCAACCTTCTCGTTGCCGAGTCGCTCTTCGCTCGTGTGATCCAAAGCGCGATGGTAGGGCAGTATCAGGTGAGCGCGTGAACTGATCTTTACGCGTTCCGGCGAAACCTCGACACCCTGCGCCATCAGGCGATCAGCTTCTTCAAAAAACGCTTTCGGATCGATCACCATTCCGTTGCCGAGTACACAGGTCTTACCACGATGCACAATGCCCGACGGCAGCAGATGCAGCACGAACGACTTGTCGCCGACCTGCACCGAATGGCCGGCGTTGTGGCCGCCCTGATAGCGCGCGACGATGTCGAAGTGCTCGGCAAGCAGATCAACGATCTTGCCTTTTCCTTCGTCGCCCCACTGGGCGCCTATG
>JBDUAQ010000031.1:0-22760 GCA_040004575.1 bacterium | reverse complement strand
GAGATCATTACTGACCACTGACCACTGACCACTGACCACTGACCACTGACCACTGGCTACTGACCACTGACTTATGACTAAAGACTACGGCAGCAACGCCCCGCTTTCCTACAACAAATACCTGCGCGTGGCCGACTTGATCGGCTTACAGGATTGCCGGTCTGATCCTGAGCACCACGACGAGCTTCTCTTCATCACCATCCATCAGGCGTATGAACTTTGGTTCAAGCAGATCCTCCATGAGATCGATGCGGCCATCGCCTTGATGAATGAGGACCGGCTCGCAGCGGCTACGCGCGCGCTGCGCCGCGTAGTTGAAATAGAAAAGCTGCTGATAAATCAAATTCACATTCTGGAAACGATGACGCCCATCAGCTTTCTCGGATTTCGCGATCAGCTCAATCCGGCCAGCGGGTTTCAATCAATGCAGTTTCGCGAGATCGAGTTTGCCTCGGGGGTAAAGCAGCAGAGCTTGCTGAGCGAGTTTAGTGAAGATGAATTCGCGCGAGGACGGTTGCAAGCTCGTTTCGAGGCGCCCTCATTGGGAGACGCGTTTTATGCGGCTTTGCGGAAGCACGGCCTGGACGCACCGGCTGCTGAAGACCCGAGCGACGATCAAGAACGCCGAAAGCATTACGGAAAACGTACCCAGGCTGTGCTGGAAATTCTCACTCATTTCGAGGATCGCTTCGAAGAGTTTCAACTCGCCGAAGCTTTGTTGGAACACGACGAGTACTTCTCTCTCTGGCGCTCGCATCACATCAAGATGGTGGAGCGCATGGTCGGCACGAAGCGGGGCACTGGCGGCTCGGAAGGTGTTGGCTACCTGCAAACCACGCTCGACAAGAAGTTTTTTCCCGAACTCTGGGAAGCGCGCACGCATCTGGATACGAAACACGGCGAGGCTGGTTGTCCTTTTGCCGGGGGCGAGGCCATACCCGACGAGCCTCATCCTGAACCTGAACAACCACGCAAGCCCCTTCCCAGGAAGATCAAGAAGGATAAAGTGCCACACGGGAAAGAACGCCGGCAAGCGCCCCGAGTCCAGGTGAACCTCCACGCCCGCTGGGAAGGGGATCTGGGGCTACGCGAGGCGGATGTGACCAGCCTGAGCAAGACCGGCTGCTTTGTCCTCAGCGGCGGCACGGTTAAGACAAAGGAACTCATCCGTCTGGAGCTCATGCTTTCCAAAGGTGAACCAATCAATCTTTGGGCTGAGGTAGTCGAAGAAGCAAATGAGATCGGGTTTGCCCTGCATTTCACCTCGGTTGAAGAAGCGGAAATGTCGCGGCTCGAGCGATTTCTCGAAGAATGTCTAAGCGCCGAGAGTTGATGGCTCGTGGTAGTCCATACGCCTTTGCGACTGATGTAGCGACTACCGTGCTAAAGAACATTCAATACGCTACTGATGCCAGTGGTAAGAGAACGGCAGTGATCATGCCGCTTGAAGATTATGAGAATCTGCTTGAGGACTGCCATGTGATCGCGGCTGCCTACGAAAGCAGAAATGAGCCTTGTATTCCGCTCAGTGAAGTCATCGAGGAGCTACGCGCTGAAGGAAAGATAGATTGATGAGCTCCGAATTCTTTTGTTCCGTAACCCTTTCAGGTAGGAGGAGTCGGGGCACCTTCACTCCCCCAGGGTGTTACCTTGGGCTAGATTATCGAACGCCTTCGGCGTAATTTGTTTAGCGCACGCGCCTTGCGATCCTTTTATCAGTCCTTCAGATTCTTGGGTAACTCCGCAATGCTTCCCGAATTTCCCGAACGCTTCAACATGGCTGACTACTTCCTCTACCACAACCTGGAGGAAGGACGCGAAAACAAAGTCTGTCTTTACTTCGAAGATCAAACCTACACCTATGGCGAGACGGCGAGAATGTCGAATCGCGCCGGCAATGCCCTCCGCGAACTGGGACTTGAGATTGAAGACCGGGTTCTAATTGTCCTGCCGGACTGTCCGGAGTTTGTCGGGACCTGGTTTGGCGCGGCACGCATTGGCGGGGTGATCACGATGGTCAATCCGCTCTTGCCCGCGGAGGATTACAAGTATTATCTCGACTACACACGTGCCACGGTCGCTGTCGTTCATGAATCACTGCTGGGCGTCTTCAATGAAGCGGCGTCAGTGGCACCTTACCTGCGCGCCGTCCTGGTAGTTGGCGTCGAAGCAATACAAAACAATGGTGAGGCAAGCCCCCTTCCCAACTGCACGACTACACCGTTGCCTCCGACAATTAAGTCCATCGATTTTGGTGCCATCGTTTCTGCCCAACCTGACGAGTGCGCACCCGCTGACACGCATCGCGACGACATAGCAATCTGGTTGTTCACCTCCGGTTCGACCGGACACCCGAAAGGCGCCGTGCATCTGCAACACGATTTGCCTTTTAACACCGAAGTCTTTGCCAGGCGAACGATGGGCGTAAACGAAAACGATTTAACTGTTTCCGTGCCCAAGCTCTTCTTTGGTTACGCGACCGGAACTAATCTGTTGTTCCCCTTCGCTGTCGGCGGCGCCACCGCACTTTTTTCCGAACGCTCAACGCCGGAAAAACTTTTCGAAGTCATTGAGCGCTATCGTCCGACAATCCTCACCACCGTGCCGACGATGATCAACTCGATGCTGAATGCGCCGGACGCCGCAAGTCGCGACTTATCGAGCCTGCGCTTTTGCTATTCGGCCGGAGAAGCCCTGCCGCCGGAACTTTACGAGCGGTGGAAGAAGAGTCTTGGCGTGGAGATCTGCGACGGCATCGGCTCCGCGGAGATGTTTCATATCTACATTACGAACCGGCCCGGCGACGTGAAGCCAGGGAGCCTCGGCAGGATCGTCGAGGGTTACGAAGCGAGCATTGTGGACGCCGCTGGCGAGGAAGTTTCGACGAATGCGATGGGCACACTGAAAATCAAAGGCGACTCCGCCGCGCTGTGCTATTGGAACGCTCACGAAAAGTCAAAAGAGACGTTTGCCGGCGACTGGTGTACGACTGGAGATCAATTCCACGTCGACGACGATGGTTACTACTGGTACCACGGCCGCACGGACGACATGTTGAAAGTGTCGGGCATCTTTGTGGCACCTGCTGAAATTGAAAACTGCTTGCTGCAACACGAGGCTGTGCTTGAATGCGCCGTAGTCGGTAACGACTCTGGTGATGGACTTGTTAAGCCGAAAGCCTTCATCGTGCTTCGCGAAGAAGTCAGAACCCCGACGAGTCGGGGTAGCGACCGGGTCAGCGATGTCCAAAGTCCAATGTCCAATCTCCAGCGTCAACTCGCCGACGAACTAAAAGAATTCGTAAAGTTGCACCTCGCTACCTACAAGTATCCGCGATGGATCGAGTTCGTTGACTCCCTTCCGAAAAACGATCGCGGCAAGATTGATCGCAAGAAACTCAAACAAGGCTGAGTTCAACTTCTTACTGGGACAGGAATAGCTTGAGAACCATTCCGGGTTCTGTCACGTATACTCTTGCCACATCCAACCGATCAGATTAGGAGTCACAATTAATGCATCCATTTTCTCGTAACGATTTCCGGCAACGCGGATTTTTGTTCGCCCTCGTCTCTATCTCGCTCGCAATCACGCTGCTTTCATCCTCCGCTTTTGCATGGCAAGGCGGCAGCAGGTCGGCTGCGGTCGCCACTAAGAAACCATTAGCAACACTAACTGCCACCGAGCGCAAAGCGGCGGCCCGCGTCAACCTCGAAACCATCCGCGAAGTCACCACGGCCCTTAGTTCGCCCGCGTTTGAGGGTCGCGGAACGGGCCAGCCCGGCGCTGGGCGGGCCGCACAGTACTTGGCCGATCGGTTCCAGAAACTCGGGCTCAAGCCTGCCGGTGAGAATGGCACTTACCTGCAAGCGATCAAGTTTAAGTCGGCGCAGGTGTTGGCTGAGACATCCGTCAAGGTGGGCGATGCCGCTCTCAAGCACGGTCAAGATTACGTCATCCTCCCGTCCTTCACGGGAGATCAGTTGGACGTTTCCGGCGGCGTTGTGTTCGCAGGGTTTGGTGTTGTTTCCCCCGAGTTGAAGCGCGACGATCTCGCCGGTCTCGATCTAAAAGGCAAAGTCGTGATGATTATCAGCGGGCAACCAGACGGCGTGGATGCTGCCGCGTGGAAGCGCGCCACTAGTCCGCAAGTGAGGGCGATGAACATTTTCGGCCGCGGTGCGGTGGCCCTGATCGTCGGCAACGCCGGCTCAGGAGCTCAACCCTTCTCGCTGATTGCCAACTATCTTTCGCGCCGCCGCGTTAGTTTGGCGTCTCAGCCCGCGATGCCTTTTAAGGTTCCGCCCGTCTTACTTGTGAGCGATGCGGCTATGGAGAAAGCCTTAGCTGGTTCAGAAATGACTTACGCGCGAACTCTCGCGAAGGCCATTGCCGGCGGAACAGTTTCGCGAGACCTCGGAAAGACGGCGACTCTGGCGCTACGCATCAAACGCGAAGAGACTACCAGCAACAACGTGGTCGCACTCCTCGAAGGCTCCGATCCAAAACTCAAGGAAGAAGCTGTAGTTTTTTCCGCCCACTACGACGCTTACGGAATCGAGAGCGACGGTCGCATCTTTCCCGGCGCCGCTGACAACGCGCTTGGCGTGGGAACAATCACGTCCGTGGCCGAAGCCCTCGTTAAAACCTTTCCCAAACCGGGTGCGCGTCCGCGTCGCTCAATTATTTTTCTTGCCGTCACAGGCGAGGAGTATGGACTACTCGGCTCGGAGCATTGGGTGCAACATCCGACGTGGCCGCTCGAAAAGATCGCGGCTGACATTAATTTCGACGGCATCGGTACAGAGGTTTACGGTCCTGTGAAACGCGTCGTCGGCTTCGGCGCGGAGCATTCGGACCTGGGCACGATCTTCGAAGACGTCGCGGCCGCCACCGGAAACGTCGTGACGCCAGACCCGCTGCCGGAAGAGAATGCTTTTGTTCGTTCAGACCATTATGCGTTTGTGAAGAAAGGTGTGCCGGCGTTGATGCTGCTCGGTGGTCCGGCGGGGGACATCACCACCTGGATTACCCGCGCGAAGCAATGGATGGAGACTGACTACCACTCGCCGAGCGATATGATTAAGCCTGACTGGAACTGGACTGGCCCGCAAACGCTCGCGCAGTTGGGAATGATCATTGGCCTGCGCGTCGCGAATGCGGATGCGATGCCGGCATGGATAGCAACTTCGCCTTTCAACAAGCCGCGCAATCTACCGAAGACACAGCCGACGAATTAGTGGACGATCAGAAGCGCCAAAGGTGCGCAATGTAATAGCCTGGGGCAACGCCCCAGGAAACATGAACCCACAGACATCTCAGCGCTGAAGGCGCGCCATTGGATCCAGGGAGATTGAAAACGCGAAAAGTTAATTCGCGCTTTCAGCGCTCTGGACTCCGTTGTACAACTATTCCCTGGGGCGTTGCCCCAGGCTATTACATTGCGAACCTTCGGCGCTTCAGGAACAAATAAGAAGATGGATCGCTGAACTTTGGACACGGGCTTAACCGTTGCGACGTTCGAGGTTGTAGTCGCGCAGCCGGCGATAGAGTGTTGAAGGAGAGATGCCGAGAATTTCAGCGGTCTTGCCACGATGCCAACCAGTCTGTTCGAGCGCGGCGAGAATCTGTTGATGCTCGACGTCGCGTAGCGAGGTGGGAGACACGCCTGAGCCGGGACCAAACGAACTAGCGCCTGAAGTGAAGTCAACGGCAGCCCCCGCTGGTGCAGGGGGACCGGCAAATGTAGCCGCCGGAACTGCCAGTCGCACGACCTCGGGCGGCAGTTCGTTAATCGTGATGCGACCATTGTTGGAAAGAATTACCGCGCGCTCGAGACAGTTTTTCAACTGGCGCACATTTCCCGGCCAACTGTAAGCACGCAAGGCATCGAGCGCTGCCGGTTCCAGTTCGGGGGCAGGCGTTCCGCCAACATCGCTTAACAGATGACGAGCCAGCGGTTCGATGTCTTCAGGCCTATCACGCAAAGGCGCGAGGTCGATCTGAAAACCATTAATGCGATAAAGCAGATCGGAACGAAACGATTCGTTGGACACAACTGACTCGAGATTGCGGTTGGTCGCTGCCACGATGCGTACGTTAACCTCAACCTTGCGCACGCCACCCACACGGAAAAATGTTCTCGTCTCAATCGCGCGCAGTAGTTTTGCCTGAAGCTGCGACGGCAATTCTGTAACTTCATCCAGAAACAAGGTGCCGCCATCGGCCAGTTCAATGAGTCCGAGCTTACGCCCCTTCGCGCCTGAAAACGCGCCGGCCTCGTAACCAAAGAGCTCCGATTCCAATAACGACTCCTGAAACGCAGCGCAGTTAATATCTATAAAAGAGCCTTCAGCGCGCGGCGACAAACGGTGAATGGCATGTGCGATCAGTTCCTTGCCGGTGCCCGACTCGCCGGTTATCAACACTGACGCCTCGGAAGGAGCGACGCGCTCCACCAGGCGAATGGCTTCGGTCATCGCCGCCGATACGGAAACGATCTCCGGCAAGCCCGATTGTCGAGCGAGTTGTTCGCGCAGCCGTAGATTGTCCACGCGCAGGCGACGCTTCTCGGCCGCCTGCTTCACGCGCACGTCGAGTTCGGTGATGCTGTAAGGCTTGGTGAGATAATCGTAGGCGCCCAGCTTCATGGCTTCGACAGCCGTTTCGACCGTAGCCTGTCCGGTTAGCATGATCACTTCCGGAGGATTGGGCCGCTGATGAACGCGGCGCAGAACTTCCATCCCGTCGATGCGCGGCATGTTGATATCGCAAAGCAACACGTCAACATTGCTCTCTTCCAGCTTGCGCAACGCGGCCTCACCATCGGGCGCGGCCTGCACGCGATAGCCCAGACGTTCCAATTCCTTTTGTAACACCAAACGAAGGTTGGCTTCGTCCTCGGCGATCAAAATTCGTGCTGTTCTTTGTTCGCTCAAGCTTGCGGTTCTCCGTCGTTACTTATTGCTGGAAGCGAAATAGTAAAGGTAGTGCCGACACCCGGCGTAGATTGCACGTCGAGGCTGCCGTCGTGCTCCGTTAAGATACCATAACAAACGGCCAGGCCAAGACCCGTTCCCTTGCCAATCTCCTTCGTAGTGAAGAACGGCTCAAAGATTTTGGTAATATTTTCCTGCGGAATGCCGACGCCTGTATCGCTGACTTCCACCAACACGCTGTTCTCATTTTGCCGGCTGGTGATTTTCAAGATGCCACCATCGGGCATCGCGTCTATCGCGTTGGTCGCCAACGCAATTACTGCCTGTTGCAACTGCCCGGCATCGCCGGAAACGCGAGGGAGATTATTCGGCGTTTCGATTTGAAATTCTATGTGCTCGCCGCGCTGCTGATGCGAGAGCAAGCGGGCGGCGGAAGAGATCACGTCAGCGAGATTCACCAGGTTGTGTTCGCTGGAGCGCGTGTGGCTGAAGTCCAGCAGTCCATTAGTAATCGTCTTGCAACGAAAGGCCTCGCTCCGAATCAAGCCGAGGTATTCACGCAGGTCGTCAAGGGCCGGCGAGTTCTGGAATTCGCCGCCGCTAACCCGCGATTCCAGGGCTTCAGCGCACGCTGAGATAGTAGCCAGCGGATTATTTATTTCGTGAACCACGCCCGCGGCCAGACGTCCTATCGCCGCCAGCTTCTCAGCGCGCGCGACCGCGCGATTCGCTTCGACGCGGGCAGTGATATCCTCGCCGATTGCAATTACATGCGACACTTCACCGCTGCGATCAGTCCACATCGGAATCTTGCTGATTAACCAATGCTTCAATTCACCGTTAGCAAGCGCGGTTGTATTCTCAACGCGTTGGATTTCCCCGGTTGCAAACACGCGGGCGAATTCGCCTTCCAACAGACCGCGTTTCTGGCGAGTCAGGACGCCGAAGATATTTTTTCCCAACACTGAACCACGCGGTATGCCCAGCTCGCCGAGTTCACGGTTGCGATTCCAGGCAACAATCTGGAAACTGCGATCGATTGCGTAAAGCGAGAGCGGCAGGCTATCAATGATCGCTTCGATGAAGCGACGCTGCGCCTGCACTTCTACGGTGCGTCGCTCAACTTCAATCGTCAGATTAGCCGACGCCTCACGAGCGGCCTGATAAAGACTGGAAATGCGGGCGGCCAGTGCAGCCTGCTGGGCAGCCGCATCAACCAACCGGCAAACAGTTTCATCACAGTCTTCACGCTTATCAAAAGCAACTATCAGCGCGCCTTTCGGGCGATCGCCAAACCTGAGCGGCGCGGCATACTCCACCGCATGCCCTTCATCGCGCAGCAGAAATTTTTTCTGGTCACTGATGAGTATTGGCGTGTCACTCGCGGATTTGCTGGCCGTTAACCAGCTCTTTAGACGATCCACTTCCAGCAGGGCGGACCCCTCCGCGCTTCCCTCGCGATCGAAAACACAAGCTGCTTCACTTTCGTTACCGAGACTTATGAAGGCGGCACACAAGGCCGCTCCGGTTCCTTCGTAGGTTGCGCCGGCAACTCGGTTCACTAACTGATCAGGCTCGAGCGTTCGCAGGAGTCCGCGGCCCAGATCGGCCAGGAACCTCAGTTCCCGATTGCTGCCAATCAGCTCCCACTCTCGCTGCGCCGCTCGCAAGTGGGCCGCGGATCGGGAGACTATTTCGGCAGCGGAAGACGACTTGGCAATATAATCATCCGCTCCGGCAGCGAAGGCTTCCTGCTTCTGGCTATCCGTGTCGTCGTTTGCCAGCGTGATCACCGGCAATTTGCTGGTCGCCGGTTGCGCACGTAGTAGTCTGCAAAGCGCAAGTCCATCAACCTCCGATAACCCCAGGTCAATCAAAACCAGATCGCAGGTCTCTGACCGTAACAAGCGGAGCGCAGACGCTGTCTTCCCGGCGCTCAACGCCCGGTAGCCGGCTGTTTCGAAAATGCTGCGGAGGTACTCGCGCGTGTTGACGTCGTCGTCAACAACGAGAACGGTCGCAGCTTGGGTGGGGTTAGTGGCAGAGGGCATGCTTCAATCCTGAACTGCGGGGCTGGTCTGGGTGACCAGGAAGCCCGGAGCATGCGCGTCTCGCTTCGGTTACCCGAACGCGGCATCACATCTCCTACTATCGATTGAAAGCGATGCGAATAGGAATGTCAAGACGGTTTTCTTGGAGGTGGTGGGATATTGTGGTGGCTACAAGCGACTTTCTTCTGGGACCGCGGGCGTCTCGCCCGCAACGCGCCGCAGGCGCGCAGTCTTGGGGTTACATTTCTTGAAATTCATTTTCGCGCTTCGCGCTCATTGCGGGCGGGACGCCCGCGGTCCCAGCAGTCTGTTGACGGCTTATCCGCAACTTCTAGTTAACCGAAGCCAACAGATCGTCATGACCGAGTTCTACCAGCTCGTCGGCCTCAAAGCTACGTGCCGCTCCGCGCGTCGAGAGCTTATCCAGTTTGTGACCTGACTTGGCTCGATACATGGCCTGGTCGGCCGCTACAAGTAGTTGATCCAATGTCTCGCCGCCTACACCAAAGGTCGAGGTGCCGACGCTGATCCCCACCCGTGCCTGACTCCCACCACGCACCGGAAGTGAAAACTGGGAAACAGCAGTTTCAATACGCTCCCTTAAGTCTTCAACCTGCCCGCCCACCAGCTCCTGCACTATGGCAACAAACTCATCGCCGGCATAACGAGCGAGAAAATCGTATTCGCGGAGTTGTGCCTGAATGATTCGCGCTATCTCGCGCAGCATCTTGTCTCCAACTTTATGTCCAAAGGTGTCGTTGACGATTTTGAAATCGTCCAGGTCAAGCATCACTACCTGGAAGGACCGCGCATTGCGCCTGGCTCGTGAAGCCTCCTCATCAAAGCGCAAGGCCAATTGGCGCGCGTTGGGCAAGCCGGTTAGCTGATCAGTAAGCGCATTAGATTCGGCTTCGGCATGCTGCATTGCATTCGACAAAGCGTCTGAAGCCAACCTGGTGACCGTCTCCAGCAAACGCATGTGGTCATCAGTGTATTGCTCCAGCTCCGTAGAATAGACTGACAGCGCACCCAGCAGCATCTCGTCCTTGAACAAGGGGAGCGACGCCATCGAGCGGTATTCGCGTTCGATTTCGAGCCCTGCCAAATCCAGGCTCGGTTGAAGTTGATTGACGGGGCTGCGATTCGCGAGGGCAAATCCGGTGACGCCCTCGCCGGGTGCAACAGACCTCGTGGAAAGAACCTGCGCATTCCTTCCGGCGACGTGAGCTGGTGTCGCGTAGCCTTTCAATTCATCGTAGAGGTAAACCACACAGGTTTGAAACGGCACCACGTGGCCGACTTTGTCTACCAAAACTTCCACCGTGTTGCGCACGTTCAGCGACGAACCGAAAGTACGGGCGATTTCATATAACGCGTAGACTTCCTGGTGTGCACTCTTGATCTGATCGTATGCCATGTAGGCGCCGCGCTCCCGCGTCTGGGCCATATCAACTTCACTCAGCGCCAGTGGTTCCTGAGCCGAGCTCGGTGGCAGTTGCTGCGGGAGGCCGGCAGCGGCAATTTGCGACTCGAAGCGCGCGAGATGCTTGATGAACAAGTCCACGACGTTTGGATCGAAATGATTTCCTGAACCGCGCAAAAGAAGAGCCAGGGCCTCGTCGCGCGTCATGCCGCGACGGAACGGACGATCCTCCCTGACCGAGTCAAAACAGTCGACGACCGATATGATGCGCGCAGTGATCGGAATCTGTTCTGCCTTCAGTCCATCTGGATAGCCAAGGCCATCCCACTGTTCATGGTGATGACGCACGATTGGAATTACCGGACAGGGAAACTCAACGCGGCTGAGAATCTGCGCACCTACGGTCGTGTGGATTTTCATTTTTTCAAACTCGGCCTGCGTCAAGCGGCCAGGTTTGTTAATGATGTGCGCGGGTACAGCCAGCTTTCCGATATCGTGAAGCAACGCTCCGGCTTTTAACGCGGCTATTTCAGCCTTTTCAAGGCCCAGGACTTCTCCCAATCCAGCGGCATAAACCTGTACACGACGTACGTGGCAATGCGTGGTTTGATCTTTTGCGTCAATCGCCGTAGCCAACGCCTCGGCGGTGGCGAAGTATAAGCGGCTTAGCTCTTCGCTTTCGCGGGTCTTAGCGCTAAGACGTGACCAAACAATATTAATCACTTGCGCGACGGCAACTGTCGCAATGCTCAGGAGCGCCAGTGAGTAGGCTTGATAGATGGCCCACATAGCAATGAACGCCACACCGGCAAGAACGAAGAGCCGGTAAGGCCTTACTCGGAGATCTCCCACCTTTGTATTATCAGTCACGTCGAGCAGAGTCATTCTCGCTCCTCAACTTATCGCGGCTGTATAAAGAGCTAATCGACCCTCATTTCCATTCTCCGCACAACCGACAAATGGATCGTCGGTCAGTTTTTTTGGCCGGAAGCAAAGCTGGGGCAATCAGCTTTGCTTCCGGACCAACTGCGGGGCAAGCGGGCAAGCTCCTTGAGCTTGCCTTGCTGGGTGAGAGTCTTGTCAGAATTGAGTTGCAGTCACATTCAGCCAGTCAATTCCAGAAATTGTTGCGGCTCGGACTCCGTGCGGAGAGCCCGTGAAGCGTGAGCTTCTCAGCCGCGCAACTTCCTTTGTCAATTGTCGTGCCGCGCACAGGCAAGGCGTTGAGCGAACAGATCAGTTGAGTTGCTGTTGATTTTGTCCAAGTGAAAACTTGACTGGTTCAGGAGGATTCATTCTGACTTGTCACTTTGAGACGTTCAGTCAAACTGCTCCAAATCACCAATCAACTTTGGTAAACAGGCACTTCGGTGCAGAACCGGGAGCGGTAGCGACCGGATCCGAGCACTCACTCTGTACACCAGATTTTTACAGCGACTTTCCCGACTGCAGGTTGAATTTGGGACCCGGTCGCTATCGCTCCCGGTTCTGCAAGCACTCGACCATAATACTCAGGGCCTGAAGTCACATCAGAATCCCTGGGGATGACTCGGTTGACAAATGTTTAAGTAAGCGGGCACGCTTCTCATCATTGCAAGTTTGTGGATTAGAGTTGTAGGGGTATGGAATGCCGTGCCCCTACGTTGGTGAATCAGAGTGACGGATTCAAACAGCAAACCGCTCGAGACAATTCGGCCTGCCGGTTATGTTGAACTGCTGCGCGGCAACCGCAGCTTTCGCCAGGTGTGGCTGGGCCAGGTTGTCAGTCAAATGGGCGACTGGTTTGACACTATTGCCCTCTACACCATCATTCTCAACCTAACCGGGTCAGGCCGTGCTGTTGGACTCTTGTTGGTGGCTCGTTTCGTTCCCAGTTTTCTCGTCGGTTCACTTTCAGGAGTGGTTGCGGATCGATTCAGTCGCCGCTCGATAATGATCGTTTCCGATCTGCTGCGCGCGGTGGTCGTGTTGGGTTTCCTGTTTGTTCGGCGCGCCGATCAGTTGTGGATCATCTACTTTCTAACCGTAATACAACTTGCGCTGTCCACTTTCTTTGAGCCTGCCAAGACAGCGATCATTCCCTCGATTGTTTCTGACCGCGAACTGGTCGCCGCCAATGCCATCTCTTCCGTAACCTGGTCTGCCATGCTGACGCTGGGTGCGGCCATCGGCGGCGTGGTAACTGGCTGGTTCGGCACCGACGTCGCTTTCATTCTTGATGCCATGACTTATCTGCTTTCCGCGGCATTGATAGCGAGTGTGCGCGTGCCGAAGCGCCCGCCGCGCGTGAAGAGCAAGCTTACCGTCGGCCGCGCGTTGGGCATCACGCAAACAGTTGAAGGAGTGCGCTACGTAAAGCATCGGCCGCGCGTGCTGGCTCTGTTGCTGGTGAAACCCGCCTGGGGCCTGGGTGGCGGCATCCTTACACTATTGGCGGTATTTGGTGAAAAGATTTTCCCGGTTGGCAGGAGCGCGGCGACTGGCATCGGCGTTCTCTTCGCGGCGCGCGGAATCGGCACGGCCGTGGGACCGATTGTGGCCCGCCGCATTGCAGGGGAAGGCAAGAAACGCATGCAGGTGTCGATCGGTATCGCGTTCCTGATCGGCGGTGCGTTCTACATGGCGTTTGGCTGGGCGACCAGTTTTGTAGTAGCACTCATCGTGCTGGGCCTCGCGCATACCGGCGGCAGCATTCTTTGGGTCTTTTCAACTGTGCTGCTGCAACGCGGAGTGGAGGACAACTTTCGCGGCCGCGTCTTTGCTGCCGAGTTGGCATTGCTTACACTGGCGATGGCCATTTCCAACTATGTCACCGGCGAACTGCTCGATCGTTTTGGCTGGTCCCCTCGCGCGGTTGCGATCGGGATCGGAGCGTTATTCGTGCTGCCCGGCGCCGCCTGGTTTGCCACGCAAAGATGGTGGGACAAAGACCAGCGCGCTGACGAAAAGGACACGCGATTGAATCTAATTGATCTTGACGATGACAATCAGGAGATAACAAATGGACCCCACAATTGAACCAAATGCGAATTTTGTACGACCGGCGCAAACCACCAGAGGCGTCCAACTTCTTTTCGTATCATTGGCGATTGGACTGATAAGGGCGATTTTCGGTCTGACCCAAAGAGCATCCGGGGCCGCTCTGATTCTCGCCGCTCTCATCGTCATCGCGTTTTTCTGTCTAGGATTCTTTCTGGTGTGGAAAATATCAGCGCGAAGAAATTGGGCGCGAATCATCCTGCTGGTGCTGGTTCTCATTAATCTTCCATTCGCCGTACTCGCAAATGTCCGGGAGCTGAAACTAAGTATCTGGTCTGGAGTTCTCAGTATCTTCATCGAACTCATTCTGTGGATTGGAACTTACCTACTCTTTACCAAGAGCTCTAACCTTTGGTTTCGAAAGCAGAAATGAGTATCGCAGTCGGAGTAATGGGCTCAGCCGGCGATGCTGCCGGAGTGAGCAATAAGGAAGCGCTCTCAGCAAAGGCGAACGCCTTGGCTTTGGCTATCGCCCAACGCAAGTTGCTGCTCCTGACTGGCGCCACGACTGGAATCGTTTATGTAGTAGGCAAGGCGGCGCACGACGCGGGGAGTTTTCACGTTGGAATTTCGCCGGCCAATGACAGCGGCGAACACGTGGAAAAGTACAAGCTCCCACTGGATGCTTGCGACTTAATCGTTTTTACCGGCTTTGGTTTGAAAGGACGCAACGTTGTCCTGGTGCGCTCCTGCGACATCGTTTTGTTCATCGCCGGCGCGATGGGCTCACTCAACGAATTCACCATCGCGCACGATGAAGGAAAAGTTATCGGTTGTTTGACCGGCACCGGCGGAGTCGCCGATGAGGCAGATTACCTGCTCGAGAAGTTTTCGAAGAATACCGGCGCCCGCGTCTTACAGAACGAGGATCCGTTGAAGCTCATCGACGCGTGTCTCGATGAACTTCAGAGTGTGGAGCTTTAGTTTTAGTGAATGAATCTCAACCACCAAGTACAATCGTGACGGCGCCCTACGCAGAAGTTGACCCGAGCGCTGGACTCGACAACCCAACATGGCCCATGGCTCAGCCTGTCCACATCACTCGCAAGTGGTCAGGAGAAGATGCGCCCCCCTCGCGCCATGCGGAAGCACGAGTCATCTGGACAGATCAATTCCTGATCGTGCGCTTCGTCTGCCGGCAGGAAGAGCCGCTGATAGTTAACTACAACCCGCAACTCGACAAGAAGACAATTGGTTTATGGCACAAGGACGTATGTGAGATCTTCATTGCGCCGGATCCGAAAACTCCCGGACGCTATTTCGAGTTTGAAGCTTCACCGACAGGCGAGTGGATTGACCTTGAGATCTCCTTCAAACCCGCCGGCCGCGAAACCGATTTCGATTTTCACTCCGGCATGACTACCGCTGCGATCGTTGATGGAGATCAATTCACACTCTACATTCAAATTCCCTGGAGCAAGTTCGTGCCAAGGCCGCAGCCCGGTGATCTTTGGCGGGTCAATCTATTTCGTTGCGTTGGTGTAGGTGACGAGCGTTATTTGGCCTGGCAACCAACATATGCAGCGGAACCAAATTTTCACGTGCCGGAGGTTTTTGGTTGGCTCGAGTTTGTCTAGATCAGTTCGGTCACTTGTTTCTTTTTTCCCACAAGCTGGCAAAGTATTCCGAATACTTCACGCGATCACCATCCGACATCCTGACGATCTTCATCGCGATCAAGTAGCCCGTTTGGTGCTCGTGCTCTTCAAGACGTTGGTAACGAACCGGCACGGCTTGAAACTCGACTGGCCCGTCAGGCAACTGGAGCTTCAGATTCAAAAAGCGATTCTCCCCGACCAAATGATGTTCGCCGAGCGTAATCTGGGGCACGATAAGTGCCAACCCGTTCGCGCTCAGGTCCACGGTGTGGCCATTCATGGTGCTGACGCGTCGCGATCCGTTCAAGCTTTTCGTGGCAGCGGCCAGGGAAAGACTAAGGTCCAGGCGAACGCTCTGCCGCTTTGATTGACGGCGATCACTAACATATTGCCGCAGACGCGCTACTATTGTTCGAGCAAATTCTGGCATGGTTTGCGTTTGACACTCCGGGGGCCCAGGGCCGTTTGTCCGTTAACTGAATTGGAGGACGGGGCAGAATTAAGAAGCCAATCGGGAGTGTCGCAGATCCATTCTAGTGAGCCGGACGCTTTGGCGCAATAGAAAGATGCCAAAGCGTCGAGCTGGGTCTAATTCTTCACCGGAGGTAGTGGTTTACCGCCAGTATCGCCGCTCCTGACTCCGGCGGCGTCCAGAAAGAAGGAAAGCTTACCCGTATGGCCATACTGGGCCGGTTCTGCGGCTGCATTCCAGGTCTTGCCGCCATTAGGCGCGTTAACGTGGAAGCGGTAGCCGGTCGACTCCGTGCCTTCGAGGTCTTTTGGCAGCAGACCGAGCGAAATCAAAGCAGCCAGGTCGACGAACAGACCCTGGTGTTGTTGACTGTAAAGAAGCTCTGCCAGCGAAACGCGCGTCAGCATGGCCTGCACTTCGTCGTGGTGGGTATCGATGCGAGCGTTAAAGAAAAACTGCTTGCCGGCCTTCTTGACGATCGCCTGGTTCTCCTTGTCGCCGATGATCCAAGCGCCGTTCATCATGATCAGCATAACGGGCTCGAGCTGTTCCGGTTCGTCCCCTTCTTTGATCTTCACGAATACGGTCGCGATGTCGCCGCTCACCTGCTCGCCACCGAGGTTAACCGATTCTGGAATTACTGCCGCCATCTTTTCAAAGTCTGGACGCAGATCTTCAAACTCCTGCGGCTTCAACGGATCGATGGCCGGCTTGTAGATCGTCATATCGAAGGCTTCGCGAAATCTTTTCTCGCGCATCGCTTTGTAAAACTCGCGCACCGTGTCTGACGGCGAGCGAACCGCTGAGGCTTGCGCCGGCTTTGGCGCCGGCTGCGACAGCGCGGGCGCGGCGCACAAGGTGCCCAGGCAAAAGAGCAAGACGCTCGTGAAGGTACCGCTCAAAAGTTGTGATTGTGAAATTGAAGCTCGCATCAAATGTATTCCTTGTAACTATAAATGCGAGGCGCGCCCCCGGCTTAGCAGCGCGCCCCAGTTTTCTTCCTTGCTCTATGGCTGCGTCACCTCTTGGGTGACGGTGCGCGCGCTTTCATCACCACGTCACGCCCGACGAGGTAAAGCAGACCTGTCAGCAAGACAAAGGGAATCAATGACAGCAGGTTCGCGTTGGGTCCGTTGAAGAACGGATTGTGCGCTTTCGACCAGGTGGTGATCGCGTCGGTAGTCGGCTTGAGCGCGCCGGCCATGAACGCTATGACGATCCCCGCCAGGGCACCGCCGGCGATGTAGCCCGAAGCCAGCAACACCCCCGGGCTCTTGTCGCCCTCGGCAATCAATTGTTCTTCAGTCAAATTCTTGTCCTTGTACTTCCGGCGCAGGTAACGATCCACCAGCCAGCGCACCATGCCGCCGATGAAGATCGGACTTGAAGACGACAGCGGCAAATAAACTCCCACGGCAAAGGCCAGCGAAGGAATTCCGCTCATCTCCAGAACAATGGCGATCATCACTCCCAACAGCACCAGGCCCCAGGGCAACTTGCGGCTCAAGACGCCTTTGATGATGTAAGACATCAGCGTTGCCTTGGGCGCGCTGAACTTAATGACCTTCGTTTCGTCAGGAAGATACTTGTGGCTGCCATTGATGCCCGGGTCAACCAGATAATGAGGCACGCCCTGCGCGTCAACCAGGTAACGTTCCGCATCGTGTTCGCCGGTGGGATCAGTTTTGATCCAAGTGCGATACGTATTGCCGTCTTCCCTGGCCTGCGCGCCGGTCAGCTTTTCTTCCGCACCTAATTGAGTGGTGTCAGCGCGCAAATCTTTGGAAAAATTGTGACGCACTTTGCGCACGACTTTGCCGGAGCTATCAACCAGATATTCGCCATCGCCCAGGTCCTTCAATTCCTCTGCCTGTTTCTCGAGCGCCTCGCGGTTATCTTTCTTTGCCATCTTCAAGACGCGGTAGTCGCCCGGAGTTTTTGGTTTGTCCTCGTCAGTGTAGCTCGGCAATCCCACGACGACATTTGGCGGCAACTGCATCGCAACATCGTTGCCGTCCTTGTTGGCTACCGGCTCGAACGTCGTGCGCGGCGCATAGACGGTACCGGCCTGGTTCAACTTCAGCAGGATTGGCCCAAGCACGAGAGCGGACGCGAGCGCGCCCGCGAGAATTGCAATCTGCTGATACTTCGGAGTTGATCCAACCAGAAAACCAGTCTTCAAATCCTGCGAAGTTGTGCCGCCATTCGAAGCAGCGATGCACACGATCGCGCCCACGGACAAGGCGGTGACGTAATACAGCGGTGAAGTCCAACCGACCACCAGAAAGATCAAACACGTGAGGAGGAGTGTGGCAACGGTCATTCCGGAAATCGGATTAGACGACGATCCGATTTCACCTGTCAGCCGCGACGACACAGTGACAAACACGAACCCGAAGATCACGATCAAGATCGCCCCGAGCAAATTCATCTGCAGCGTCCGGAAAGCCACAATCGCCACTAGCAGCGCGACGATGCCGCCAATAACCCACTTCATTGAAAGATCCTGCTCAGTGCGCGGCACTGTCCCAGCCACGGCTTTTGAGCCGCGCAGATCCTGTAGTCCGGCTTTCAATCCGTGCCAGATGGTCGGCAGGCTGCGGCCCAAACTGATGATGCCACCCGCTGCCACTGCGCCGGCGCCTATGTACAGCACATACGCATTCCGTATGTCGTCGGGAGCCATCCCACTGATTAACTCGTCTCCCCTCACTGGCGCCAGGGGATCGGCCAGACCGGAGCCGAAATATTTGATCATGGGGATCAATACTAAGTAAGAAAGCACGCCGCCCGCGCATATGATTGAACCGATACGCGGTCCGATGATGTAGCCTACGCCCAGCAAAGTCGGCGAGATTTCAGCGGAAACAGAGCCGGCTTCAAATGGTTTGCCAAATATCTTTTCCGGCGTGTCTTTCCAGCCTTTGAACGCGGCCATGGCCACCTGGTAGAGAAAACCGATCCCGAAACCAGCGAAGATAGTCTTGGCTCCGATTGCGGCTCCGCCCATTTTTTCCAGTTCGGCTTTTGCTTCCGGGGAAGCATTTGCTTTCGAATCTTCGGAAGCTCCGGCTTTCAAAACTTCCGCGCACGCGGTGCCTTCGGGATATTTCAAATAACCGTGCTGGGCGACAATCAGCGCGCGGCGCAACGGAATCATCATCAGAATGCCGAGCAAGCCGCCGAGCACCGCCACCAGCATCACGCGCGTGATTTCCAGATCGAAACCCAGGATCATGATAGCTGGCATCGTGACGCCCAGGCCAAAAGCGATTGACTCGCCTGCCGACCCCGCCGTCTGAACTATGTTGTTCTCCAGAATATTCGCATTGCGTATGCCAAACTTTGAAAAGACGCGGAACAGCGTGATTGAGATGACTGCAACCGGAATCGACGCGCTGACTGTCAGTCCAACTTTCAACACCAGGTAGAGTGAGGAAGCACCGAAGATGATGCCCAGAATCGTGCCCATGATAAGCGGCAGGATGGTCAGTTCGGGCATCCTGACGCTGGCTGGTATGTATGGTCCAAAGTTCTTGAGAAACGGATTGTCTGGCTTGAATCCGATTCGATCAGGATATTCCTGGGCCGCCGCGGCGTCTTTCGCGTTGATGCTTTCAGAAGACATTCCTAAATGACCTCCGACTGAAGTTGCTAAAACGGGGAGTGCGTAGGGGGTAGTTCGTCGCTACTTTACACGCGCCGCACGCGCTTGGGCAAGCTGATCTGCCGGTTAAACAGGACGCTAACTAAGCAGCGGCGGCAATGCCTGCCTTCCCAACCTGCGAGACTTTGTAACTTGCGCGTGGATCTAACATTGAAAGCCTCAACCTCAAGAGTCACACTGAACTCTAATCAGCTTGACGCCGGGAAGGCGGGCTTGCCCCCGCCGGTTCCGTCCGCACGCTCTACATTCCCCACAAGCTTTCGGTTAGACTTCACCTGCTCGTCAAACAACTCTTCAGGGAATCCACGATGCATAAACGCATACTTATCGTCGTCCTTACAATAGGACTTTTCCTGCCGCTGGTCTCAAGTCACACAAAAGCGCGACTGCTCAACTCTGGAACTCCAGGTGCCACACCGAACGGGCACATTCCCGCTCCCGAAGATGTTCTCGGCTTCGTCCCCGGCGACGATCGCAAGCTCGCAAGTTGGGATCAAGTGATCCGGTATTTTGAGGAACTGGATAAGGCAAGTGATCGCGTGAAGTTTGAGACGCTCGGGGCATCGACGATGGGCAAGCCCTTCGTGATGGCGACAATCAGCGCGCCGGAAAATCTCGCGCGCCTCGACGAATACAAGGCGCTTCAGGATCAACTCGCCGATCCACGCAAGCTGGGACCGCCCGGCGTTCGAGATCGCAAAGCTGCGGAACTAATCAGACGCGGCAAGACAGTCGTCCTCATCACCTGCGGTATCCATTCGACCGAGGTGGGTTCTTATCTCTCGAGCATGCTCATCGCACATCGTCTGGCGTCTTCTGACACGCCGGAGATCCAGAACATCCTGCGCAACACGATCATCCTGCTGGTGCCGTCGCTGAATCCCGATGGCGTTGACATCGTCAAAAACTGGTACGACAAAACGCTCGGCTCACCTTACGAAGGAACTGATCCGCCGGAGCTTTATCACAAGTACACCGGCCACGATAACAATCGCGACTGGTATGCGTTCACACAGGTCGAAACGCAAATCGCCGTCGACAAGATTCACAACGTCTGGCATCCGCAGATTGTCCACGACATTCATCAACAGGGCGCATTTGGTTCTCGCCTGTTTCTGCCGCCTTACCTGCAGCCGGTCGAGCCGAATGTGCCGAAGCAGATCGTCGCGGGCTACACGGAGCTCGGAGAATTCATGGCGCGACAGATGCGCGTTGCGGGTTTCACCGGCATCACGACAAATTCAACTTACGACGGCTGGTCACCAGCCCGAGCCTACTCGCATTATCACGGCGGCGTGCGAATTCTTTCCGAGACCGCCTCGTGCAAAATCGCTACGCCCATCACGGTTAAGTTTGGCGAGTTGAAAAAGGGCGAAGGCTACGATCCGAAAAAAGAGTCGGCTACCTTTGGTCCACTCTGGCGCGGCGGCGAATGGCATCTGCGCGACATCACAAACTACATGACAAGGGCGGCGCTTCTGCTGTTACGCCACGCTTCGGAGAATCAAGGCGAGTGGTTGAGCAGGTTTTATGAGATTGGGAAAGATGCGGTGCGACCGCGAAAGAAAGGCGAGTTGTTTGCTTTTCTCATTCCTGCACTGGGAAGTCTTTCCTCCACTCTCACGCGCGGTGGTGTGGAGGCAGAACCAATAAGTAATCGGACCGCCGAGGCAGTAGTGCGCATGGATCAACCGTACGGGGGTTTCGCGAGGGCTCTAATGGAAGCACAACAATATCCGGATCTACGCGACGAGTCTGGCCATCCGATAAGTCCATACGATGTAACTGCGCACTCCCTTTCACTGCTGGTGGGCGAGGTTGCGAAGCCGATCTACCAACCTTTCAAGTACAGCCGGAAGCTGATCCACACTGACGCAGCTCTCGAAGGCCCGAAGGAATCACGCTTGGCCGTCTATCGTTCGTACGTGCCCTCTATTGATGAAGGATGGACTCGCTGGGTGTTGGAAGGCCGGCAGTTTAGATACACAACTGTATTCGACAACACCGTGCGTTCGAGCGCTCTCAGCAGCAATTTCAACGTGATTGTTCTGCCCGACCAACCGCCGCCCGCAATCATCAATGGACATCGGCCGGGTACGATGCCACCTGAATACACGGGCGGGCTTGGACAAGCTGGCGTAAAGGCGTTGCGTGAGTTTGTCGAGCAGGGTGGCACGCTCGTTTGTTTGAATCGCGCTTCCAGCTTCGCCATCGAGCAATTCAAACTTCCGGTGCGTGATGTCGTCGCCGCTGTATCGGAAAAAGAATTCTTTGTGCCCGGGTCGATCCTGCGCATCGAACTCGATACAACCAATCCGATCGCGCGGGGAATGCCGAAGGAGTCAATCGCCTGGGTTGAAGACTCGCCGGTGTTTGAAGTAATCCGCGATAGCCGGGGCAGTAGCCCGACAGTAAAGGAGGGCTCCGCAAGGGAGATGGCGGCGGGGGATGTGCGCGTCATCGCACGGTATCCCTTGAACAAAAATCCACTACTCTCAGGCTGGCTGCTCGGCGAGAATCGAATTAGAGGAAAGGCTGCGCTCGTCGAAGTCACCATGGGCAAAGGCCGAATAATTCTTTTCGGCTTTCGTCCGCAATACCGCGGCCAGTCGCTCGCCACTTATCCGCTCTTCTTCAATGCAATCTCGACAGGAGCCCGATAGAGCTTGAGCTCAACATGTTACTGGGACCGCGGGCGTCCCGCCCGCAACGCGCCGCAGGCGCGCAGGTTTTGAGACTCGCTTTCTCTTAGTTGATTTTCGCGCTTCGCGCTCACTGCGGGCGGGACGCCCGCGGTCCCAGTCGGATTCTTGAACCTTCCACGCCTCGTTAGCGTATAATGAACAACACGGCGCACGGAAAACATTGGGCAGTAACCGCCGCCGAGGCCTAAATGGTCGCACTTCTTTTCACCGCAGTTTTCATCATTGGATTACTCGCTATCACCCTTTATTTCTGGGTGCCGCGTGCAAAAAGCTCCGAGCCAAGCTTACTGCCTCCGCCGCAACCGCCGCGTGGATTATTTACTGAAAAAGACGGCTTCGAGTCTGCCGTACTGCCGCCGCCCGCAGACCCCGGCGAGCTCGAAAGTAAGCGCCGTTCGCTCGTCGAACGGGCCAAAGCCGGCGACGAGAGCGCGCTGAACGAAGCACACTCCCTTGGCGATCAGAAGTTCTACGACGAAGTATTGGATCAGCTAACAGCAAACGCCGATAGCACTCCAGAGCTGCTGGCGCTGGTGTCTTACGTCACGCGCAACGAATTGCGCGTTAACCGCAAACTCGCGGAAGCAATTATTAATTCATGGAAAACTTCGCCGGACCGCACTTCAACCCCGAAGACTCTGCACATCGCTGCTCTGACGGATGATGCCGATCTGTATTCGAGTACGGTGGAGACCGCGTTAAGTTTCTGGCGTCAGGGATTGCTCGCGGATGTTTCAGCGGCAGAGTTGAGAGCTTTATTTGACGGCGAGTTTTGGGTTCTCTCCGCACGCACCAGAAGCTCCGGCGCCGGGTTTATCTTGAAACGCAAACTTGCAAGCGCTCGTCGCGAATTGGAAACCGCGATGCGCG
>JBDUAQ010000030.1:0-22810 GCA_040004575.1 bacterium | reverse complement strand
GCCCGGCAGCGGGGAACGAAATGGAAGCCCGGAAAAAACGTCGGCCGTGGCAAGGACGACACGCTGTTTGCACTGGTCTCCGGCGTAGTGAAGTTTGAAGACAAGGGTCGCACCGGAAAATTCATCAGCGTTTATCCGCAGGAGCAGGCGCCTTCAGCATAGCTCGTGCAAAACGAAACACCGCTATCACGCGACGCCTGAGCCAAGTCATAGACTTAGCGCCGGGCGTCGCTTTCGATTTAAATGTTTATTGATCGCGTCAAGATTCATGTGCAGGGCGGCCACGGAGGCAATGGCGTAACGGCTTTTCGCCGGGAGAAGTTCGTGCCGCGCGGCGGGCCTTCGGGCGGCGATGGCGGTCGTGGTGGGGATGTTTGGGTCGTCGCGGATTCCTCGCTCAATACCTTGCTTCACCTTCGTTATAACCCGGAACACATTGCTGATCGTGGCCGGCACGGTGAAGGTTCTAACTGTTCGGGTCGGGATGGTGAAGATCACACGGTAAGAGTGCCGGTCGGTACGCAGATCTTTGACAGCACAACGGGAGAACTCCTGCACGACCTCGCGGAAGATGGTTCGCGTTGGCTCGCGGCAAAAGGTGGTCGCGGAGGTTTTGGTAATTCCCACTTCGCCACGTCAACCAATCGCGCACCGCGTTATCACCAAAGCGGTAGCGAGGGTGAAGAATTTGAATTCCAGCTCGAGCTAAAACTGCTCGCCGATGTTGGGCTGGTGGGATTTCCGAACGCCGGCAAGTCTACGCTTATCTCGACCGTCTCAGCAGCGAAGCCCAAAATTGCAGACTATCCGTTCACAACACTGGAACCACATCTCGGGGTTGTTGACCTCGGCGACTTTCGCACGTTTGTGATGGCGGATATGCCAGGGCTGATAGAAGGGGCGCACGAAGGTGCCGGCCTGGGCGATCGTTTTCTTCGGCATATCGAACGAACGAAATTGCTGCTGCACCTGGTCGACGTTTCCTCAGCTTCGGGACGCGATGCAGTGGCCGACTATCTAACAGTTAATCACGAGTTGCGCTCATACAATCCGGAATTAGCACAGCGTCCGCAGATTGTAGTGGCTACCAAGATCGACGCCCTCGACGAACCGGAACGTCTCGAAGCATTGCGACGCCAGGCTGCTGCCGACGGCTTGCCGTTCTATGAAATTTCTTCGGTGACGAACCGCGGCACGAAGGAACTCGTGGCCGCAATCGCTGCCCGGCTTGACGAGTTAACAGAAGCGACGAGGCAAGCCGGCATAATTGAGTTGGCCGCACAGTAGGACAGGCATTCCTGCCTGTCCAGGGTTGACTGAAGTGGCCGAGCATGGGACAGACAAGAATGTCTGTCCTACAAAAGATGCGGAAGCGGATTGCTATTTACGGCGGCACGTTTGATCCGGTTCATGCGGGCCATCTGGAAATCGCCCGGCGAGTTTCACAGTTATTTGCCATCGATGAGTTCTTGTTTGTGCCGGCCAGGGTAGCGCCGCACAAATTGGATCGCGAAGTTTCGCCCGCGCTGCACCGCTACGCGATGCTGGCGCTGGCAACAAACCGAGAGCCGCGGCTCTCAATTTCAACTTTTGAACTGGATGGTCCAGGTCGTCAGTACACAGTTGATACGCTCTTTCACTTTCGTGCGCAGTTTGGAGAGTCAACCGATCTCTTTTTCGTGATGGGCGCTGACTCGTGGGCTGAGATTACGACCTGGCGCGAATGGCGGCGCCTGTTGACGCTCGCCAATCTCATTGTGGTCACGCGGCCGGGCTACGAAATCTCTGCCGCGCAAGTGGACGCGGAAACCGCAGCGAGCATTGTTGACTTGCGGGGCGCGACAGAAAGCGCAGGGGCCAGCGAACCCGGGCGCCAAAAAGTGTTCGTAACCGATGTCGTGATGCTTGATGTTTCAGCTACTGAGATCAGGCGAGCGGCGGCCGAGGATGACAGCGAGAAGCTAAATGAACTAATACCGCTCGAAGTGGCGGAATACATAAGAAAGTACCGGTTATACGGAAATACGAATGAGCAATAACCCAACTATCAAGGAACAATCATTGAGTCCAACAAGCGGGAACTTACAAATCAAGACCACGGCGAAGGAGTTGGAACCAGCGGAGCTGGACGAAAGAATCTGGATGGCCCTGGCGAGCGCGGCGGAAAAGAAAGCGCTTAATACCGTGGTGCTGGATCTGCGCGAGATCGCGAGCTTTACTGATTACTTCGTAATCACCAGCGGAACTAATGAACGACAAGTGCAGGCCATTTCTGACGAGGTGGTGGAAACGCTGAAGAAGTCCGGCACGCCCGTAATTCGTGTCGAGGGCTACAAGACGGCTGAATGGATCCTGCTCGACTACGGTGATTTTGTAATGCACATTTTTGGCGAGAAGTCGCGAGCGTTTTATGACCTGGAAAGACTTTGGCGGGAATCGAAGCGGGTCGAGTTGCCGTCGGAATTCGCCAACGAGGTCGACAGTTCTTTGAGAAGTGAATCGTGATCGAGATCGTTGCGCATTCAGAGGCAATGCGCGAGGCGATCCGTCTCGCGGAGCGAGTTGCGGCGACCGATGCGAACGTCCTGGTAACAGGGGAATCAGGCGTCGGAAAGGATGCCGTCGCTTTTTACATTCACTCGAAATCAAGTCGGGCCGCTGAGTCGTTTGTAAAAATTGATTGCGGCACGTTGCCGAGTGGGTTGCTCGAAGCCGAGCTTTTCGGTTATGAACGCGGCGCTTTCACCGGCGCCACGGAAGAAAAGCCGGGCCGGCTTGAGGCTTCGCATCGAGGCACACTGGTGCTCGATGAAATCGCGCATCTGTCGATCGACTCGCAGGCAAAGCTGCTGCGCGTTATCGAAACGAGAGAGTTCGAGCGACTTGGTGGTCGCAAAATAATCAAGGTGGATGCGCGTTTGATTGCGCTTACTAATGTTGATCTGGGCGACGCGGTCAAGCGTCACCACTTTCGGGAAGACCTGTATTACCGGCTGCACGTTGTGCACATTGAAGTGCCGGCGTTGCGCGATCGCCGGGAAGATTTACCCGAACTGGCGACGTCGTTTTTGAAGTCTTACGCGGCAAAACATGGACGGCAGGTGAGCGATGTTTCTGCGGAGGCGCTGGCACTGCTGAGCGAATATGAATTCCCGGGCAACGTGCGCGAGCTGGCCAATACAATCGAGCGAGCCGTGATTGTTTCCACCGGCAAGCTGATAGAGCTTGAAGATTTGCCGGAACCGATTCGTATCGCCGTCAGCCTGCAACGGCGACGAGCGGTGCCACAATCACTCGCCGCTGTTGAAGCGGAATATGTGGCCGAAATTCTTGCGGCTGCCAAAGGGAACAAGACCGAAGCCGCGCGCATCCTCGGGATCAGCCGGAAAAATCTCTATGAGAAGCTCGCGCGGCAAAAAGGTAAGGATGAAGCGGAAAGCGGAAAGCGGAAGGATGAAGGATGAAGGATGAAGGATGAAAAGATCGCTGACGAGCGTGCTCGTTTCTCTGCGTCTTCATCCTTCATCCTTCCGCCTTCATCCTTTGTTAAGTGATGAAGCTGCGAGTGATTTGGACCGGCAAGACCAGAGACGCTCGTTTGCGGGCGCTCATTGATGACTACCTGAAAAGGCTCTCGCATTTCACGCGCTGTGAGATCTCTGAGCTTCGTGAGAGCGCGGCCGCCGGGGAAAAGGCGGGCATCGATAGAGATTCGAAGCGCATCTCAGACGGGCTGCACGACGGCGCCATAAATGTTTTGCTGGATCCGGAAGGGATCGAATGGAGCTCGGAACAGTTGGCCAAAGTGATGCAGCAGTGGCAGGACAATGGAACGAAGGAAGTGGCTTTTATCGTGGGTGGACCAAACGGAGTATCAGCTGAAGTTGCGGCCCGGGCAAATAAACGCTGGAGTCTTACGCGTCTGACGTTGACTCACGAGATGTCGCGGGTGGTGTTGCTCGAACAGTTATATCGAGCTTACACGATCATTCACGGTCTGCCTTATCAGAAGTGAAAGACATTGCCGATTTCCGATTGCCAATTGCCGATTCAAGGATATTGGCACGCTAGGATTTGTAACTGTCATTGAGTAAGCGACAAAGAGAAGCGAATAAATCGGCAATTGGCAATCGAAAATCGGAAATGAGTACAAGGGTGGAGGAACAGAAGCATAATGGACAAAAGAAGAGTAAGAGTTTTTCGGGACAAACTAATCGATCGGCGCGAGAGCTTGGTGGGCCAGGTTCAGCAGGCCGAGCGCTATAGTCGCGAGCGCGACGCCGAGGCAACGCAGGACCCGGCAGACATGGCCGCCAACGCTTACACCAAAGAACTGCTGGTCTCGATGTCAGATAACGACCGGCAAATGCTGAATCTGATTGATGAAGCGCTTGTGCGCATGGACGACAGCGGTTATGGCAAATGCATCCGCTGCGGGCAGGCGGTGCCGGAAAAGCGTCTGCAAGCAGTGCCCTGGGCGCGCCATTGCGTACGTTGCCAGGAACTTCAGGAGCGAGGGTTGCTCAACGAAGACGACGAATAGAAGTCCATCAATACATGGTGGCATAATTACGGCCTCCTTGAGCTAGTTGCTCGGGAGGCCGTTTTATTGCAGCCACTCAATTGATGTAAAGCTGCCACAAGATAAACACCGATTTACACGGATTAGAAATGAAGAGATTAATACCTGCCTGCTTGATTGGTCCGACTTTTAGATCCGCGTTTATCCGTGAGAATCTGTGGCAGATGTTTTCCTTGTCACTTCAATGCTCCTGACTCGCGCATCCAGTCTCTGCTACGACTCTTTCCTTGCGCTCGTGTATCCCCGAGGGTGTGCGGTTTGCGGCGGCAGCGTTGAGTCGCGCGACTCAGGAGCGGCCTGCGCGAATTGTTGGCGTCACACGCAAATGTTTTCGGGAACGGAGACACTCTGCTGGAAGTGTGGACAGCCTTCGTTAGGTACTGCGCCCGAGGAGAAACGTGAAGACGTTCGCTGCCATCGGTGCGACGAGGATGCGTTTACTGCAGCTCGCGCCTGTGGAGTTTACGAAGGTGCATTGCGCGCTTCAATTCTTCAGCTCAAACGCGAACCACACCTCTCTCGAAAGTTGGTTGAGCGACTAGTTTGCATGCAGCAGCAACCGCCATTGAATCGAGCTACGCGAATTATTCCGGTGCCGCTGCATGCTGAACGCGAACGGGAGAGAGGCTTCAACCAGGCAACGCTGATTGGCCGCGCACTTTCGCGAGCCACGTCGTTACCATTTGATGAGGTTAGTTTAGTTCGCGTGAAAAATGTGAAGCGTCACCGAGCGGGCATGGACGCGAAAGGCCGGCGAGATACTGTGGCGAAAGCTTTTCGCGTGATGCATCCTGCTTTAGTTGCGGACGAACGAGTCTTGCTCGTCGACGACGTCTTCACCACGGGCGCCACCGTCTCTTCCTGCGCGACCGCTTTGATCGATGCCGGCGCGGCGGAAGTTTTCGTACTCACCATTGCGAGGCCGGTGCGCTATTAAATTCGACACGCAGGATAGCCGCGGCGGCAACTCCGGGCTGGAGGTCGCAACCGCTTCGCGGTATAGTTCGACGACTCATGACACAACTTAGAACCCTTTACGATCCAATTGAACCGTTCGACACCGGCCGCTTGAAGGTCTCGCCGGTTCACGAGCTTTACTACGAGCAATGCGGCAATCCGCAGGGCAAGCCGGTGGTGTTTCTGCACGGCGGACCGGGCGGTGGGATTTCTCCTGACTATCGTCGCTACTTCGATCCTAAAGTCTATCGCGTCGTTCTTTTTGATCAGCGCGGTTCGGGGAAGAGCACGCCACATGCGAGCATCGAAGAGAACACGACCTGGCACCTCGTTGCAGACATTGAACTCTTACGCGAACACTTGAACATCAGGCACTGGCAAGTCTTTGGTGGCTCATGGGGCAGCACGCTGGCACTTGCTTACGCGGAAACTCATCCCGATTGCGTCCGTGAACTTGTATTGCGCGGAATCTTTCTTTGCCGGCCGCAAGAGATTCGGTGGTTCTATCAGGAAGGCGCGAGCGCGATCTTTCCTGACGTGTGGGAAGAGTATTTGCAAGTCATTCCGGAAAGCGAACGGGCAGACATGGTGAGCGCTTATCACCGGCGACTGACCAGCGAGGACGAGGCTGTTCGTTTGGAAGCCGCGCGCGCCTGGAGCATCTGGGAGGGCAGCACCTCGAAACTTTTTTTCGATCCGGCGATGATTGAGAAGTTTGGCGACACCGAATTCGCCCTGGCTTTCGCCCGGATTGAATGTCACTACTTCATGAACAACGCCTTCTTCAGTTCCGACAATTATCTGATCGAGCAGGTCGGCAGGATTCGCTCCATACCGAGCGTAATTGTTCAAGGCCGGTACGATGTTGTTTGTCCGATTATGAGCGCCTGGGACCTGCATCGCGCCTGGCCTGAGGCGGAACTGCACATCATTCCCGATGCCGGCCATTCAATCAGCGAACCCGGAATCATTGATGCTTTGGTTGCTGCCACCGACAATTTCGGCCGGGTGGGATAAACGGTGGATAACTAGTGAGAGCATTCGATCCAAGAAATCACACCAAACTACACTAACAAGATTTAGTGTTAGTTCGTGGCCTTTCGTGGATCACCTCCTGGTAACCCTTCTGGTCACGAATGAAGAAACTGGGGAATTGTTCAGTGAACTCGTACTAAAGACACCACCCCCCGGCCATCTTACTTGTCACTTCCTCCGCCGCTCGCGTAATATCGGCCTTGTATGACTGGTCGAGTCCTAGTCCTGAATGCTTCGTTTGAGCCCATAAATGTGTGCAACGAGAGGCGCGCAGTGGTGATGATCTTTAAAGGGGTGGCGCGCGTCGAAGAGCACAACGGCCACATGCTGCATTCGGCAAAGTTGACGATTCATGCGCCGTCGGTGATCCGGCTGACTGAATACATTCATATTCCCTTCGAGCGACGTTCGCTTTCACGCAAAAATATTCTGCTGCGCGATCATTCGTCGTGCCAGTACTGTGGACGCCAGTATGCGCCATCAGAGTTAACACTGGACCACGTGTTACCGCGTTCTCGCGGCGGTGAATCGTCGTGGGACAATCTGGTAGCGTGTTGCAAAAAGTGTAATCATAAAAAGGGGAACCGGACTCCCGAGGAATCAGGCATGCATCTGCTGCGCCGGCCGCGCGGTTTTTCGTTGCACGTGAATCGCCAAATTATGCGCTACCTCGGTCGCGCCGACGTGACGTGGAGGAAATATCTCTTCTACGAATCTGATAATGGGGTGAGCGACAGTTGAACGTCCCCGGTTCACGGTTGATTGCCCATCAATAGAAAGAGGAAGTCATGAACGAGATCGTTTTAGCAATTGGAGGTCTTGGAACCCCCGAGCTTCTGGTAATCGCGGTAGTTATTTTCCTATTGTTTGGCGCCACGCGGCTGCCGCAACTGGCGAAGTCGTTGGGCCAAAGCAAGCGCGCCTTCAAGGAAGGCCTGGCTGAATCGGAGGAAGAAGAAAGAAAGGAACGGGAAGCTAAAGAAAAGCAGGTCTAGTAGTCATTTGTTTTCGAGACCTGCCGAAAGCAGCCTCACTGGCTCAGCGCCTTCTTGCCCATCACCAGCGTTGCCTTAACAGCCAACGCAAACTCCAACCCTTCGCTTTCCTCGCTGATAAGACGGCCGATCTCCTTCGTTACCTGTTCGCTGGAATCCGGCGAAAGGGTTTCAAGCCAGATCGGCATCAGGAAATCTGCAACCTGTGGCAACAAAGAGTTCATGAAGAAATGCCTGCTCCCTGTTAGTTTTCCCCGAGGCGGCGTTGTACGAGCCGCTCTCTTGCTGGTCTGCGTTGTTCTCTGAAAGTTCAGCCATATCTGCCTCCCACTTGATAAACCCGGAGCTCGCCCCGAGATCCTATTCCTCTTCCTCAAAATACTTCCGCCCGCGCAGCGATTCCGGCAAACAATCCATCTCATCTTTAGCATCCGGATCGTTATGAACATACCGGTAGCCTTCGCCATAACCAACTTGTTTCATCAAGGGTGTCACCGCATTCCGGAGATGTAGGGGCACGGGTTCGCGCGCCGTTTCCGCGGCATCGGCAGCTGCGGCGCCATAGGCCTTTAGAACCGCGTTTGATTTGGGCGCGCGCGCCAGATAGATGGTGGCCTGCGAAAGTGGAAACAACCCTTCGGGCAAGCCGATGAGTCGCACAATGTCGGCGGCCGCGGCTGCCTGGACCATCGCCTGCGGATCTGCAAGACCGATATCTTCCGAAGCGAGAATGCAAAGGCGACGCGCTATGAAGACTGGATCGGCCCCACCCTCAATTAGCCGCGCCAGCCAGTAGAGCGAAGCGTTGACATCGGAATTACGCAGCGACTTGATCAGCGCGGAAGCCAGGTTGTAATGGTCCTCACCGCCTTTGTCGTAGGCGTAATGCGCGCGGCCCAGTGCCTCGATAATCGTTTCGTTGGAAATCTGCCGCGCGCCGTTTTCGTCTGGCGCGGTTGATTCCACGGCGGCTTCCAGAGCGGCTAGTGCGACGCGAGCGTCTCCACCCGAGGAGTTAGCGACGCGCCCAAGCACTTCGTCAGAAATTACCGGCTGTAGTTTTCCTAGCCCCTTTTCGCTGTCCGTCAGGGCGCGTTCAAGAATTGTTTTTACTTCACTCGGCGCCAGGGGATTGAGAACAAGCACGCGGCATCGCGACAACAACGCGCCGGTGACTTCAAAGGATGGATTCTCCGTTGTTGCGCCAATCAATGTTACGGTTCCGTTTTCTACCGCCGGCAACAGAGCATCCTGCTGTCCTTTGTTGAAGCGGTGAATCTCATCGATGAAGAGGATCGTGCGCTTCCCATACTCGCGTTCATGTCGCGCTCCCGCGATGGCCGCGCGCAGATCCTTGACGCCGGAGAAGACAGCAGAGAGTGCGACAAAGCGTGCGTCGGTTTTCTCGGCGAGCAGCCGAGCGAGCGTCGTCTTGCCGGTGCCTGGAGCGCCCCAAAGGATCAACGACGGCAAGTTTGCCGAACCTTCGAGTAAGCGTCGCAGGATTCGTCCTTCGCCGACCAGGTGGCTTTGGCCCACAAACTCGGAGAGCGAACGCGGTCGCATACGTTCAGCGAGCGGCGCTGATGGTTCCGGAATGTCGTCTGCGGGCGACTGGCTAAAAAGATTTCCTGTGGTTGAATACGCCATGTCCAAAAGTGTTAGATAATTATCGCCGAAAGCGCGGCTATAGGCGACCGCTCGTCAAACCCGGGCTGGCCACGCGCTTCAATTCGGGCCCAGGATGGCTGCGAAACTTAAAGGGAACGCAGCCCGAGACATCTTCGTATATTCAGCCGAACGCAACTAACCCGCGTGATTTGAAAACTAAAGACGGGAAGAAGTGAGGAACCGAACAATGAAAGAAGCAAAAGAATTATTGAGAATAGTAGTAATGATTGCGCTTGCAGTGTTCGTTTTCTTGGTGCTTTTACCTTTCGTGTTGAAGGCAGTGGGCTTGGCCGTTGGATTACTAATTTGGGTTGCGATTCACTTGATCTATCTCGCGGTACTCCTTGCGGTAGCGTATCTAATCCTCGTAGCCATTCGCGCCGTGCTGCGGTAATTCACAGGAGGTCATCAAGCGGCGGATGCCACAACTCTTGCATAACTCTCCGCCTCACACTTCTCGGCTTCTCTTGACCAAAAGTACCGTATTGGCTTAGAACTTGGAGGGACTCCAAGGCTCAGGAAAAGGAAACGCGACTATCCCACTAGTTAGTACTTTCAGCAAGTAGATGCCCGAACCAAGACTCGACAGATTAGAACGCCTTGCCAAGCTTTTTGTCCGAGCGCGCATACGATATCGCCGCGATTTGCGAGAGTTGGGTGACAAACTCAACATCATGGTCGACATGCAAATCAAGAATGACGAATGGTTTGCTCGGAACCAGAAAATATCAACTCGGCACGAAGAAAGGCTCGCGGCCCTTTCCGAAAAGACTGATCAGAGATTCATGCAGCTAGCCGACTCTCTGGCGCGCACCGATAGCAACCTAGCTGAGCTTATCAAGATTGTTCGAAAGGGCCGAAACGGGAGTCCGCTGACTGATTCATAAGAGACTTAATCGAAGATGAAGCTCCAGTCATGCCCTTAGACATTAAACCGAAAATGAACCACGTCGCCTTCCTGCATGATGTAGTCCTTGCCTTCTAATCTCGCCAGGCCCTGCTCGCGCGCGGCGACGGTTGAACCAGTACGCAGCAGGTCCTCATAGCTAACGACTTCCGCGCGGATAAAACCTCTCTCGATATCGGAATGAATTGTGCCGGCTGCTTGTTGCGCGCGCGTGCCCTGCGGGATCGTCCAGGCGCGCACCTCTTTTTCACCCGCAGTCAGAAACGACATCAAGCCTAACAAGTGGTACGCGCCCTTGATCAGACGATCAACTCCGCTACCTGACACACCCAAACTCTTCAGATACTCCGCGCGTTCTGCGAGTGGCAGCGAGACTAGTTCAGCTTCAAGCTGGGCGCAGATCACCAGACACTCGGCCGCTTCGTCTGTAGCAATTTTCTGCACAGCCTGGACCTGCGCATTCCCCTCTGGATTTGCGAGCGTCATTTCGTCAACGTTCGCAGCGTAGATCGTCGGCTTCATCGTCAGCAGGAAAAAATCGCGCGCGACGGCGCGCTCATCATCAGTTAGATCCACCGTTCGCGCTGACTTGCCTTGTTCCAGAACCGGCAGCAGTTTTTCCAGTACCGCCAGTTCGGCTCGCGCAGTCTTGTCGCCGCCTTTCATGTTCTTCTGTGCTTTGTCGCGACGTCTTTCCGCGGTGGCTAAATCAGCTAGCGCGAGTTCAATCTGGATCGTTTCAATGTCACGTGCGGGATCGACCGAGCCTTCAACGTGAACGACACTATCATCTTCGAAGCAACGGACTACCTGAACGACCGTGTCTGTCTCGCGTATGTTTGCCAGGAACTGATTGCCGAGCCCTTCACCTTTTGAAGCGCCGCGCACCAGACCGGCGATGTCCAGAAACTCTACCGTCGCGGGCACGATGACACTCGTCTTCACAAGTTTCGCGAGCGGCTCAAGTCGTTCATCCGGCACGGCAACTACGCCCACGTTCGGCTCGATTGTGGCAAAGGGATAGTTCGCCGCGAGTGCCGCAGTTTGCGCGGTGAGCGCATTAAAAAGCGTTGACTTGCCAACGTTGGGCAAGCCAACAATTCCAGCTCGTAACATTAGTTGATTTCCTCAGCTTTGAAACTAACCGATAATATTCCGCGGCGCAAACATCGAGCACAGCCGTTAGCTTGCGTCGCAAACTAACAGTTTGCGTCGGGTTTTCGCGTATAATCCCGCCCGAGCTAAATCGAACTGTCGTCACAAAATACTAGAAAAGGACCAGACGGGTCGTAGTCTCTCGAAATGTAATCATCCGTCGGTGACCCTTGGTGATCATCTCGCTTACGCTCGTGCTGCTCGTTACTGCCGGCGGCACACTAGCCAGTTATCTCTACGACGAAGACGCTGCTTTCGCTGCACGGCTTTGTACCGGCGCGTGCATCGGGATTGCGGCGCTCGGCCTGTTGGGGTTTGTGTTTGCGTCCTTCCTTGGTCTGACGCCCCTCGCAATCCTTCTAACGCTCGCGGTCATAGTGGGGTTGCCGTTTCTCGCCTTGACGAATCCGGATCGCAGGTCCTTTGTTCAGGAAGACTTGAGGCGAACCTCACGAGCGGTTCGCCGAGGACTGTCAAATCCTACAGGGACTCAACTCGCCTACGCTGCTTTCTATTTAGTTGTTGCGGCAATTCTCTGGCGTGCCTTTCAACGCGCCATGATTGAAACGCCGGAAGGCATTTTCACGGGCCTGCTTAACAACTTCGGTGACTTGCCGTTTCACCTAAGCGTGATTACGAGTTTTTCTTTCGGCAACAATTTTCCGCCTCAAGATCCAACCTACGCCGGCGTACATTTCACCTACCCGTTCCTGACAGACTTTGTTTCCGCGATTTTTGTGCGTTGCGGCGCTGACCTGCGCCAATCGATGTTCCTCGAAAATTTCTTGGTGGCTTTAGCTTTCGTGGGCTTGATGCATCGCTGGGCGCTGGAAATGTTGCGCGACAAACTCGCCGCCATCATCGCGCCCGTTCTGGTCCTGCTTAACGGCGGCCTCGGTTGGATCTTGTTGTGGAACCAGTTAATGCAAAAGCACGATGAAGGACTGGCAGGAATCCTGCGAAGTCTGCCGCCGTCTTTCACCGTGGTTCCGGAAACTACCTGGCGTTGGGGCAACGCGCTGTCTACGTTACTGATTCCACAGCGCGGTTTCCTGCTTGGGTTGCCACTCGCCGTAATCGTGTTTACGCAGTGGTGGCGGGCGACTGGGGAAAGGACTGATGCGGAGACGCGGGGACGCGGAGACACCGGGAGTGAAGTCAAGCCTGAAAAGTCTCCGAAGAAATCAAAGAAGCAAGCGAAGAATCTCCGCGTCTCCGCGTCCCCGCGTCCCCGCGTCTTGCCCGTCTATCGCATGATCGCAGCCGGCGTCGTTGCTGGTCTCTTGCCGCTGGTGCACGCACACAGTTTTGTCGTGGTGATGGTGGTTGGAGGATGTATAGCGCTGGCATTTTATTGGCAGGCGTGGTTGCCGGTAGGGGCTTGCCTGATTCTTCTGAAAATTATCTCAGACGAAATCGCTTCAGGTGAGTTGAGCATGTTTACCGGAAAGGCGCTGATCGCCGCTATCGCGATTGGACTGACGTTTGGATTATGGTTTCTCTTGCCGCCGGGCCACCGCGTTTTGTGGTACACGTTTTTTATTACGGCATTGATCATCGCGCTGCCGCAGCTGTGGTGGTCAACTCACAACAGCGCAGTGAATTCCGGAAGTTTCTTTAGCTTTGAGTTTGGCTGGGACAGCGCGAAAGAAAGATATTTCGACCTCAGCCTGGCGAGTAGCCAATTTCTCCAAACGATACCGCGGCTGCGCACGATCCTGGAGCGGACACCTGACGTAGTCTGGTTTTGGCTTAAGAACTCCGGTCTGTTTATCCCGCTGACAATTGCTGCGGTGCTATGGCGCGAGGAGGGGAAACACATAGTTCCCCGGCGAGTAGCTTTGTTTCTTCTGCCGTTCAGCCTCTGCTTTATTGTTCCCAATGTTATGAAGATGGCGCCATGGATTTGGGATAACATAAAGGTGTTGTTCTACTGGTGGCTCGCGTCAGCGCCGCTGGTGGCTCTCCTGCTCGCACGGCTTTGGCGGCAAGGAGGATTGAAGCGCGCACTCGCGATATCGCTGTTCGCCTGCGTAACTTTGGCAGGAGCGCTGGACGTTGCCGCCATCGTGCTGCGCTCGAATCAGTATGGAATATTCACGGCGCCAGGAATCCAGTTTGCTGAATTGATAAAGCATGAGACCGAGCCGCAGGCAGTCGTGATACATGCTCCGGTTCACAACCATCCGGTGTTTCTAACTGGCAGAAGATCGCTCATGGGCTACCCCGGCCACGTGTGGACTCACGGACTCGAGTTTGCACCGCGCGAAGCCGAGATTAATAGAGTTTATGCGGGCGCGCCCGATGCTGTTTCTATTCTTCGCAAGTATGGTGTTGGCTACGCCGTGGTCGGCCCGCTTGAACGTAATCTGATGAATGTTAACGAAGAGTTCTTTTCCAGACTTCAACTGGTGGGAGAAGTTGGTGAGTACCGCCTCTACAAAATCAAACAGTAGTAAGCAGCAAGCCAACCGGGCGAAAGCGCCCGCTGCGGGAGGACGAGCAGGCGCTCAAGCTCCGGCTACGTTGTCAGAAGTCGTAATGTCCGATCGCGCCTGGTTCATCGCGGTGGTCGCGATTCTCCTCGTTGCCGCCATCCTTCGTCTTTACGATCTCAACCTGGTTCCGCTTCATCATGACGAGGGAGTGAACGGGAATTTCCTGGTCCGACTCGTTCGCGAAGGGTATTACCACTACGATCCAGCAAACTACCATGGCCCGACGCTTTACTACTTCGCCGCCGCCATTGCCTGGATCCTCAAACCTTTCATTGGCCCAAACTCGAACCTGACGACAACCGGGATCAGGTGTGTCCCGGCGCTTTTCGGCCTGGCGACGATCGGACTAATCTTCACGCTACGGCGAAACCTGGGAACCATCGCGACGCTTAGCGCTGCCTTTCTGTTAGCTATCTCGCCCGGGGCGGTTTATCTCTCTCGTTACTTCATCCATGAAACGCTCTTTGTTTTCTTCACCCTGGGGATCGTGGTTGCCCTGTTGAAATACTTCGAGAAGCCGCATCCGCTTTATTTGATCCTGGCGGCACTTTCGGCGGCGCTGCTCTTTGCTACCAAAGAGACCGCGATGATCTCAGTTGCGGTACTGCTGATCTCGTTAATCATTACGCAAGTCTATTGCTCGTTCTGGCGATCCATCGCGAACACAACGAAGAGGAAGATGGAGGCGGTTTCCGGGAAAGATCGAGACTATCGCACATTTGTTGAAAGAGCGGGCGGCGCATCCATTCTAATGGTTTGGTTAGTAGTCGCTCTTGCCGCCTTCGTCGTGACCTACGTTCTTTTCTATTCGTCGTTCTTCACGAATTATCCCCAGGGTCTGTACGACTCGCTCAAGACATTTCAATTTTGGACCAAGACCGGTCAGGAGGCTCATAAGCATCCACTCGCGACTTACATCTGGTGGCTGTTAGAGCAAGAGTCGCCGCTGCTGGTGCTCGGCGCCACGGGCGCGATATTAACAGTTTTGAAGCCGGTGAAATCGTTTGCATTGTTCTCGGCCTTGTGGGCTTTCGGACTAATCGCTGCCTATTCTTTAATTGCTTATAAGACGCCGTGGCTGGCGCTGAACTTCATCGTTCCCCTGGCGCTGACGAGCGGTGTCGCAACCGAATGGGTGTACCAGGAATTGGGGAAATGGGAGATAAGCCGGCCGCTGCGCTGGTGCACGATTGCGGGAATTCTATTATTGGCGATCGGTCCTTTGCCGGGGATGGCCCGCATCTTTGACGAAGTCGCCTATGGTGCAACCTCCGATTCATTCAAAGGTCTTGCTTCGATCGATGTTCATTGGAAGACTTTTATTCCCGGGTTTCAAACAGTCGATCTCAATTTTCTTAACTACGACAACGACAATCGCTATTACGTTTACGTTTACGCCCACACGAGACGAGAAACGTTGAAGCTGGTTGAAGAAATAAACAAGATCGCCCAGCGCACGCACCAGGGAGCTGATACGGGCATCACTATAGTCTCGCCAGATTACTGGCCCTTGCCGTGGTATCTGCGCGACTACAAGCGCGTGGGTTATCACGGTCAAATGACTCCGTCCAACGAACCAATAATCATTGCCAAACAAGAGCAGACTGCGGAAGTGCAAGCGACCTTCGGCGACCGCTACCAGCAAATTCAATCGGGCTTCAACACCGCCGGTAGTTTCCCTTTGCGACCCGGAGTGGATTTGCTGCTCTACACGCGACGTGAGTTGGTTCGCTAGAGCAATCAGGCATCGGCACTTGCTTATTGTGATTTGGTTTCATGCGCATGCCGAAATCAAGCGGATTGTGTTCTCAAGTTTCTCCTCAACCGCGTCTTATTAGTGTCTCCAATACTCGTTTACAGGTCTTATGAACTGATGCCCGATGAATCGCTCTGTATGTGTGGCAACGCACAGACGTTCTTGTGTGAAAGGTATAAAAGTGTTTTCGCTACGAATAGATTCAGATCCGGTCGATTCCATTGTTTGAACTGGAAGAAGCTAACCTGAGCGTTCGCCTGCAGTTTTGAAGAAAGAATCTCAAGGCGTTAGATCTGTTGTGCAGATCTCGCGAATGCACACTCCGACCAGGTTGTTCTTTTTTCCAGTTAAGAAACGTTCTAACTAGAAAGAGGAACAACGTTGACTAATTATCTCAAAAAGCATCTTGTAGCGAGTTTTCTGATTATCGCCGCGTTTTGTTTCGCGGCCTTGACGCCGTCGGCATCGGCTCAAAGCGTGCCACCGCTGGGCAATGCGCAGAGCTTTGCTGCCCTGGCTGGGACAACAATAACCGCTACGGGCCCGGCCGTTTTCTCCGGCAACGTTGGAGTGAGTCCCGGAACTGCGGCAACTGGAATGCCGCCGGGGGGGCCGGCAACAATAATTAATGGAGCATTATACTTGGGCGCGGGATCGCTCGCTGGCCCGGCCCAGGCAAGTGCTCTCACTGCGTACAACAATCTCAAAGGGCAGGCGTGTCCCGCCGCAAACAACTTGACCGGTAAGATTCTGGGACAGACCCAACTCTCGGTCAGCCCAGGCGTCTATTGTTTTGACACTTCGGCGCAGTTAAACGCAATATTCACTCTCAACGATGGCGGCGATCCCAACGCGATCTTCATTTTCCAAATTGGGACCACGCTCACGACTGCCAGCAGCGCGCAGGTTCTTATGAGCAGTGGCGGTCGCGGAACCAACGTGTATTGGCAGGTCGGCACTTCGGCGACTATTGGTACATCAAGCATCTTCCGCGGACACATTATTGCAAACACAAGCATTACCTTTACTACCAGCGCCAGCACGACCGGCAGAATTTTTGCGTTAAATGGCGCAGCGACTATTGATTCTACCAACGTTGATGCAATCCCGGTCGGCGGCTATGAATTCATCGCCGCGAACTTCCCTATGAACGAAGGCTGTGGGGAAACCACGATTACCGTGAAGCGTAGTGACACAACCGGCGCCGGAACTGTGGATTATGCGACGAGCGACGGCACTGCCGTACAGCGCGGCGACTACACCCTTGGGGCGGGAACAGTGAAATTCGCCGCCGGTGAGGTCAGCAAAACGTTTATCCTGCTGGGTACTAAAGACGCCTACAACACCGAAGGCACGGAAACCTTCAACCTTGCGCTCATCAATCCAATTGGGGGGACGGTGGGCGCTCAAGGCACAGCGACGGTGAGTATCGGCGACGACACGGCCGTGCCGGCAAGCCCGAACCCTATTAACGATGCAGGTACGTTTGTTTGCCAACACTATCACGACTTTCTCAACCGACAATCCGATCCGAGTGGTCAGGCTTTTTGGACCAACGAGATCGCGATCTGCGGCACCAACGCAGCCTGCATTGATGACAGACGCACGAATGTTTCGGCAGCATTCTTCATTTCCATCGAATTCCAGAACACCGGCTATCTGGTTATCCGCGCGCACAAGGCTGCGTTCGGAAGCGCGAAGAGCATTCCGCGATATACGACGTTCCTGCGCGACCAGCGCGAGATCACGGCTGGCGTGATTATTGGGCAGCCGGGAGCAGACACGCTTCTGGAGCAAAACAAAACGAAGTTCTTCGTGGCGTTTGTGCAGCGTCCTGAGTTTGTAACGCCCTTTCCGGTGGGCACATTGGTCACGACCTACGTTGACACGCTTTTCGCTAATGCTGGTGTAACGCCGACGACTGCTGAGAGAAACGCAGCAATCGGCGCCTATGGTATCGGCGATACAGCCGGACGAGCGGCTGGGCTGCGCAGCGTTGCCGAAAGCAACTCTGTCTTTCAGGCGCACTACAACCCTGCTTTTGTGTTGATGCAATACTTCGGCTACCTGCGCCGCAATCCAGACAGCGCGCCCGACACTAACTTCGCGGGCTACGACTTCTGGCTTACCAAGATGAACCAGTTCAGCCTGCCGGGCGAAGACATGCGAGATGCGAACCAGGCGCTGGCGCGAGTGAAGCGCGCGGAGATGGTCAAGTCTTTCATCGTTTCAGGCGAGTATCTCGGCCGGTTTGGAGGCAGTCCGACTGGAAACCAAGAACCCCCGCCGGTCGAATCCGACGGCAGCGCTCCGAGCGCCCGGTCTAGGGGTTTGTTCGGCGACTTCCTGCCTCAGACTCCGACACGGGTTTTTGGGCGGGCTGCGTTGGGGGGTTGACACTCTTCTCTGTCGACACTCGGTGTCCTTTGGGAAATAAATGCGGGTGGCGAAAGCAAGAGCTTTGTTTCGCCACCCGCTTTTCTGTCTACGACCTGGGCCACGCTATTGCTCAGTGCTGAACATTCGCGCCACGTGTTAGATTACGTCGTCCAAAACCTGGAGTAGATTGGCCGGCAAGGGTCGTTGGACCGCATAGATTCACAGATGCAAAATTATCGTCCATTTCTAATCATTGCGATCGTGCTGGCAGTGGCGGTGGTTGGCCTCGCCTTTCTCCTGGGAACTGGCCGAAACACAGAATCCTTCAACTCTGTCCCGAATCGGCAGTCAGGAGCGAAACAAACGCACAAACCTTCCGCAGACGTAGTTGTCACGCTCGAGGAGTTTGGCGATTACCAATGTCCGCCCTGTGGCGCGCTTCACCCCACTCTCAAGCAGCTGAAGCAGGAGTTTGGCCCAAGTGTCAATTTCGTTTTTCGAAATCTGCCGCTCACCGGAATTCACAAAAACGCGCTGACGGCCGCGAAGGCTGCCGAGGCGGCAAGGATGCAGGACCACTTTTGGGAAATGCATGACCTCTTGTACGAGAATCAGGACTTATGGAAGGACGACATCAATCCCATGCCTATCTTCTGGAAATTTGCGGCTGACCTTGGCTTAGACACCGGCAAATTTAGTCGCGACATGGAGGATAAGCAGGTGAAATTGAGGATTGAAGCAGATCAATCGGCTGCCGCAGAACTCGGCATTATTGGCACTCCCACGCTGCTCATCAATGGCCGTCAGCTGCGCCCTGAAGTCGCCAATCCCGAGGGAATTCGCAAGGCCATTGAGTATGTCCTGGCCCGCAACGCCTCCCCAGCACCTTGAGAGCACTCCGCCGCCTGAGAATTGCCAGCCGCTCGCCGAAAGTAGAGGCCCCCAGGCGTCCCCGACCCCAATCAGATTTAAGCGCAGACGGTTAACTTTGCTGACTGCACCATTAAAGTTCCATAACCTCAAGTTTTAGTTGACATTCTAAGCAAACCCCACTTATATTGGCACGCCCGTGCATCGCCCTCCCGAATTCGGTATTCTGGTCGTGGCCTAGGCAGCAAACAGACGATTTTCGCATGTTCAAACTGAAACGCCTCGAGATTACCGGTTTCAAATCCTTCGCGGACTACACCGAAATACTCTTCACTGGAGATGGAATTACCGCCATCGTCGGGCCTAACGGCTGCGGCAAGAGCAATGTCGCGGACGCCATCGCCTGGGTTTTAGGCGAGCAACGTGTCAAGCATCTGCGCGGTGGCGCAATGCAGGATGTCATCTTCCAGGGTTCGCGAAACCGCCCACCGAGTGGCATGGCAGAAGTCGTCATGCATATGGTGCGCGACGAGGCTATTGAGCACGAGCCGGACATTGAAGATATCGATTCCACGCTCGAATCCCTCGACGACCAGGTCATAGACATTGATGCTGTACTTCCGTCTGAAGCTGACTCACCTGCAGCAATCGCTGCGGAGACACCAGGCACTGAAGCTGTGCTGGACGAGGTCAGCGCGATTGAAGGCGGCGAAGGGTCGACGACCGCCACTGCGCCAAAGGCTCAACACAAGCGACATTGGCGACGCCGAAATCTGGCGCTGGAGTTTGCCCCCGGCGAGGCAGTGTCCGTTACGCGTCGTCTTTACCGTTCGGGCGAGAGCGAATACCTTTTGAACGACCGGCCATGTCGTTTGCGCGACATTCAAGATCTCTTCTCCGGAACGGGTCTGGCGGGCGGACACTACGCCATAATTGAGCAGGGTCGCATTGGCCAGATTCTCTCCGCGAAGCCAATGGATCGTCGCACGATAATTGAGGAGGCCGCGGGTATCACCAAGTTTCGAGTGCGCCAGCGCGCCGCAGAAGGACGACTGGAATCGGCTCGCGCCAATCTTTCTCGCATCTCCGACATCATTTCCGAAATAGATCGCCAGGTAAACAGTTTGCGACGACAGGCTGCGAAGGCGCGCCGTTATGGCGTCATTCGCGAAGAGTTGCGCGAGCTGCTGCGCCACGTCTTTGTTGCCGAGGATCGCAAGCTCACCAGGCTGCTGGATGAAACTCAGATAAAGTTGCTGGAAGCCAGCGCCATGGAGCGCAGCGTCGCCGACGACCTGGAGAAACAGGAAGAGGGCGCTCGCGGTGCAACTCAGGAAGCTCGCAAGACTGAAGACGACCTTGCCGCAGCACGCGCCGCTGCTGCTGAGGCGGTGCTTCGTCGCGATCGCCAGACGAGAGAACGCGCCTATCAGGAAGAGCAAGTAGTTTCCCTGGAGAAACGAAAGCAGGAAGTGAGCGCGGAGATAGATGCGCTTTCGGCACGATTGATTCTGGTGGAAGCCGAATGCAAACGACTTCAGGAAGACGATGCCAGACTCAGGATCGAAGCCGATCAAAGTGCGGCGACGCTAAGAACTGCGGAAGAGTCGTATGCACAAAAACTCGCCACGGCCTCGCAAGCTGAAGCTGAGATCGAAAGTGCGCGCGCGGATTTGCTGAAGCACACTGCTGTTGCCGAGCGCCTGCGCGAAATTGCCCGGCAGCTCGAGGGCACGCTTGAGCGCCTCGGTGTCCAGGCAGAAGGTCTAACGCGCGAAGGCGAACGTGCCGCGGCGCAGTATGCCGAACACAAGGCCAAAGCCGATGCCTTTGCCACTGAGATCGATGCGGCCCGTGAACACATTGCAACTCTCAACGCCGAACGTGAACGAGCCGTCGATGCCGTGGTCAAGGGGCATGAGGCAGTCAGTGACACCGAAGCGGAGTTGACCCGCGTCCGTGATGAGTATTCGAGAACCAGGCATCGTCTCGAAAGTTTGAAAGAACTTGATGAGCGACGTGCCTACTACTCTTCGGCCGTGCAGTTGATGTTTTCGGGAGATAGCGCGCCCCGTGATTTCCATTTTATCGGCACGCTTGCTGATGCGCTCAACGTCGACGCCAAATGGGAACGGGCGGTCGAGGGCGTTTTTGGTTCTTCGCTACAGTCGATCGTTGTGCCTACCCCGGACGATGCTGCTCGCGCTGCGCAGTGGTTGCGGGAAAACAACGGTGGCCGCGCCAGCTTCCTGGTAGCCGGGCTCCACGGTGGCAGCGACGAGTTGAGTGCCCAAATAAACGCCCTTGCTTGTCAAATTCAGGAACGGCCAGCCCTGTCTATTTCTTTTGCAACCGACGCGATCGCCGAAGATCTGAAAATTGCCGACCTGCTGGGAGCGCCACAGGAACTCTTGTCTGTTCTCAATCGCACTCTTCCCGAGAAGATGAACGCGCGGCTGGCTGCCAGCCTCGACGACGCGATGACGAAGTCGCTTGCGACCGGCGAAGTTTTTGTAACGCTAAATGGCGATTGGGTCGCGAGTGGACAATTTGTGAGCGCCGGCGACGCTCGGGCGCTGGAAGAGGGCGCGGGGTTGCTGACTTTCAAACGAGAATTAAGGGAACTTGAAGCGCGCGCGGAAGTGCTCAGCGCGGAGACAAAATCAGCAGAAGCGTTAGCCAGGAATGCGCGAACGAATCTCGTCGGTCTCGAAGATGCCGTATTGATTTTGAATGAAGCTATCGGCCGTGAAGAGCGCGAGGCAATGGCCCGAGAAGTAACCGCAAGCGGCCTGGCCCACGAGATCGAACGCGCCGAACGACACATGCGCGTCGTCGCCGACGAATTCGGGCGAGTTGAACAAGAACGGCAGGAAATCGAAAGACGGCGTACCAGCGCGATTGTTGATGCTGAAGAATCTGAGGCGGCTCGTCTTGCGGCAACCGAAACAGTAACGGCAGCCACCGCGCTCCTTGCCGGGGCGCGTCGTGCGGCAGAGTTTGAAAGCGAAGGCTTGGGCGGACAACGCGCCGCGGCGGCTGCAGCCACCGAACGCAGACGCAGTACGGCGGCTGAACTTCGTCGCATGGAAGCCGAGTTTGCCGACCTTGCCAGTCGCATTGAACGCCACCGTTTCGAGTTGGAGGAAACGACTGAGCGCCTCGCTGCGTTGCGTGCGTCAATCGCGTACCTTGAATATCAGGCGAGCACCGTCGCCGCGGAAAAAGAGAAAGAAGAGCAGGAGATTGCCGTAATAACCACCCTCCTCGAAGAAGCACGACAGCGAGCCGACCTGATGGCTTCACACCTCTCGGAACTGAATCGCCATGCTGCGGAAGTACGCGACGCGCGGGCCGGGATCGAAGTGCAACGCGCCGAGGCGCAGGCCCGGCTGACGTTTGTCCGCGAGAACTGCATGGCCGAGTTGAATCAGTCGCTTGAAGATTTGGCACGAGAGCAGCCTGTCAATGACGAGTTTGATCTTGAGACAGCGCAGGCTCGTGTAGAAGAGTTGCGCGCGCGAATTGAAAGCTTTGGCGGCGTCAACATGATGGCGCTCGAAGAGTTGTCGGAAAACGAAGCGCGGCTGTTGTTCCTGACAACGCAACGCCAGGACATCGTTGACAGTATTTCTTCAACTGAAGAAGCCCTGCGCGAAATCAAACGCCGCTCGCGCGAAAGATTCCGTCACGCCTTCGAGCAGATTAACAAAAACTTCAGTGAACTCTTCCAGGAGCTCTTCGGCGGCGGCAAGGGCGAGATGAGTTTGATTGAAGGCGATGATGTGCTCGAAGCCGGCATCGACGTAATTGCGCAACCACCCGGCAAGAGATTGCAAAATGTGCTCCTGCTCTCAGGCGGCGAGAAAGCGATGGCGGCACTCGCGTTGGTGCTCGGAATTTTCCATTACCGGCCTTCGCCTTTCTGTTTGCTCGACGAAGTGGATGCACCGCTTGACGAAGCAAACGTGGGACGATTCACGGACAAGGTCGCGCAGATGTCGG
>JBDUAQ010000173.1:0-6895 GCA_040004575.1 bacterium | reverse complement strand
CGCGCCGACCTGGAAAGGAATAGACGAAATGGCCGATCTCTCTTTGGTTTGATGGAGGCGCTCAAAGCTCAGAAGAAGAACCACGAGGCACTGCTGGTCAAACGACAATTCGATACCGCGTGGAAGAATGCCGATACGAAACTCACGCTAAATGGTTTGTGATTAAGACTACCTGCCAGCATCTTAATTCCAGCGCTTTACTGCTAAACGCGCCACCCTGAATTGTCATGTCTTTTTTGTCCCCAATTTCAGATGGACTCGCGTCGCGCGTCGAGAACGAGCTCGCTCTGCTTTGTTCGCGCACGAAGGTCGATCCAGAGACGAGCAAGCGGATTAAAGCCATAACTGGTTCGCCAGATAAAATTGATTGGGATTACTTTTATCAGCTTGCCCGCCGCCACTCAGTCACGCCGTTAGTTTACTCACAACTGTCCACGATAGCGACAGCAAATGTTCCGTCCGATCAGCTCGCGCGGCTCAAAGCAAACTACCAGGACAATGTCGCACGCAATCTCCTGTTAACTGCTGAACTGTGCTCCATTCTTCAGGTGTTCGCAGTCGCTGGGATTGAAACCGTTCCCTACAAGGGCCCGGCCCTCGCGGTTTATGCATATGGCAATCTGGCGTTGCGACGATTTGTGGACCTGGACATCCTCGTGCAGAAGGTCGACGTTCTGCGGGCCAAAGACCTCCTGACAGCTGAAGGGTTTGTTTGCGACAGCCCCTGGACCGATGCGCAGCAAGCGCTCCTCTTGCGCACTCAACACAACTTGCCGCTGAGTCGTGAAGAAGGTCGGCTGATCGTCGAGCTGCATTGGCAGGTAGCCTCAGGTTTATTTGCCTCTTCGATGCAGGCTGAAGAGTTTTGGGGACGCCTGGACACGATGCGTCTCAACAATGTAGTGGTCAAAACCCTGTCGGCCGAGGACCTGTTGCTGTCACTTTGCGTGCACGGTTCCAAGCACCTGTGGGAACGACTAGCCTGGATTTGCGATGTGGCGGAGTTGGTGAAGACGCGAACCGATCTAGACTGGAGTGTTTTGCTCGAGCGCGCTACATCCTCGGGAAACCGGCGAATGCTATTCCTCGGACTCTATCTGGCAAGTAGCCTGCTGGATGCTCCGCTGCCGGAGCAGGTAAAGTCGCAATTAGAGGCGGACAAGAAGACAGCCTTACTGGCGAGGCAAGTCTCGAAAAGACTCTTCGGTGGGGTTGGGCAGACCCCGGCATCGATCAGCCAGAGTTTTAAATTCCAATTGGCGTTGCGCGCGGGCTGGCGGTCCCGGCTCAGGTATTGTCGACTACTATTGCAGCCAACAGACGCTGACATTGAGGCGGTGCGCTTACCACGGCCGCTCAGTTTCGCTTACTACCTTATGCGCCCAATTGGGCTGGTCAGGCGAGACCGGGAGCGTCGCCGTAGAACTCCTGATAACGGTCTCGGAAGATAAGCCTTGATAGGCCAACTTAGCGTTCCCCTTATTGATTGCCTTTCGATTGACGCACAAATAGGCGCGTGTTAGTTTCCTCTAAACCCGTTTCAGATTAGCAAACCGAGTCCAGCAAAAACGCCAATGACCCAGCAAAACTTCTTTTCAGCTGCAACAAAGTCCAACCTCGCGTGGGCACCACCGTTTTTGCGCATCGTGTTCTACATTCTTCTGATACTAACTTCAGGGATCTTATTGACAGTGGATGCCAGAGCGCAGGGACAAACGTCCCCGCATAGCGACGCCAAACCGCAAGCCAAAAAGAAATTGAGGGTGCGGGTAACCAAAGTAGGTGTGATTGGAGTTTCGTTGCGGGCGGATAAAGCTAAGTTGACTGACGTCGTCGCTGAGCTTTCGAAACGACTCGGTGCCAAGATCTTACTTGGGCCCGAAATGGCCAAGCAGGCAATCACGGTTGAGTTCTCTGACTTGACGCTCGAACCGGCAATGCGCTTGCTCGCCCCGCACGTTTATATCGACTATGAAATCAAGGCCAATGCCCAACCCACGCCGGTTGGAATCTATCTACTTGACTACAATGATCCCGACCCGGCAAGAACTGCAGTTGTTGAGGGCAGTTCGCAAGCGGTCCTGATTCAAGGCAACACTGAAGATGAAGGTGAAAAGGTAGAGGTTGATCGAGACGATCCCTTGCAAATTGAGCTTGACGAAAATGTTCTCACCATCAAATCGAATAAGCAGCCGTTGGCGCTTGTGGTGATTCAAATTGCGGATTTGCTGGGCGTGCCCGCTGGAATCAACTACGACTCAAATGAGATCGTAGACCTCAACATAAAAGACACTCCCATTGAGGATGTCATCCCAAGACTATCACCAAATGTTCGCCTATACGTTCGCGCTGATTTGACTAGATCGCACCGCGTGCCCCTCCGCCTGGACATCGTTCCCCCATCGACTAAGATCGAAGGTCAATAACGATTTCACGAGTTTGATCGTTGCGCTGATATGCAAGCTATTTCTGACATACACCAGTCCACGCAGTGCAGCGTCTATAGTGTGGCCGGTCGATCGATTCTGGTGGAGGCGCAGGATCAGTGGGCCGCAGAAGCGATTGAAAAACTATTTGCGAGTTGGTATCTGACTCCTGAAATAACGACCCGCGCAGAGCCCGCACGCATGCGCCTTGTTATTAGAAGCACGGCTCCGCCTCCGCAAATACCAGAGGGTTGGCAGCAGTTCCAGATCGCCGGAGGTGGCGTGTGCTCCACCGATGGCAACTCATCCTATATCGACATTGAAGGTTCGATAATCGCTATCAGCGCCGCCGGTTTCGCCGCAGTGGAGGTTTGGGCCAAGGGACCGCTCGATGTTAGGTCGCCAGTGTTGACGCGAATAATGACGTATGCGCTGGCTGCAGTGTTGCGCCGTTGTGGACTGTTTGAATTGCACAGCGGCGCAGTTGTTGAACCGCAGAGCGGAAACGGCGTGCTGATCATCGGACCATCTGGGAGTGGGAAGTCAACGTTAACGGTGCAACTCGCGGCGGCCGGCTGGCCATTTCTGACAGACGACGTTTTGGCTTTGAGTGATGAAGGAGCTGATATCAGGGCTTGGCCGTTGCGCCGGTGTTTCGCCATTACTTCCGAAACATTTGCGTCCAGCAACTTTCTCAAGTTGCGTACATCGCTCGATTACCTGAAAACGCAAACTGATGACAAGAAGCAGTTCGTGCCTCATGACGTCTTCGGTGCGGGATTCAAGGAGTACTGTGCCCCGCGTGCTTTGTTCTTCTCTCAGATCAGGAGTGAACCGTCAAGTAATGTTTCGCTGCTGGCGCCTGGCGAAACGATGGCGCGGCTGATACGGATGAATCCCTGGTCTTGTTATGACCAAGCTACAGCCGCCGATCACCTTGCAGTCCTGTCCGCTTTGGTAAAGCAGTCCCGGGGCTATGTTCTTCTCGCCGGCAAGGATCTTTTGGATCCCGATACCGCCGCGAAAATGATTGCGAACTACGCGCAGGATTAATTTAGTGGCTGAGAACCCAACAACTCCTGACTACGGCCCACGTCGACTAACCGTCGAACTGACGAACATCTGCAATCTGCACTGCAGCTATTGTCTTCGAGACGAAGACGCTCTCTATCACAGTCCTGCGCATTTTCTTTCGTTAGAACTCTTTGCTCGAGTGGCCAGACAAGCGCGGGATTGCATGGGCATTGAACAGATCATGTTCACCGGCGGCGAGCCAACGCTTCATCCGGATTTCGCAAAGATCATAGAGGCGGTTGCCGCGGAGGGTTTGCAATGCAGCTTCGTAACGAACGGATGGCACTTCGACCGGATTTGGCCACTACTGCTTCAGCATCGTGAGACAGTGACGCATGTGGCGTTCAGTCTTGATGGCGCTACGCGCGAGGCTCATGACCGTTGGCGCGGTGAAGGCTCGTTTGAGCGAGTGGTTCGCGCTTTCTCGCGCTGTTGGGCCAGCCAGTTTCCCTTCCAGGTGAAGGTGGGAATTCGTCGCGACACGGTTCCCCAATTGGAGCAGATAGCGCTCTTTGCGTCGCGGCTGGGAGCAGTGGGGGTGAGTTTCGCGCACATTATGCCGACTTCGATTGAGATAGCAGATGCTTCAGCGTTGACGCTTGAGGAGCGGGCGGGTGCCGAACGTGAAATTGCGATCCTTGGCAGGATACTCAAGATGCGCGTGGGCATCGACGTCGGTTACTACAATATTGATCTGGTTGCACCTTGCTCGGCGCTCATCGGAGTCAGTAGCAACGTAAATTATCGTGGACACCTTTCGCTCTGCTGTAATCTTTCCGGTTTTCGCGGCGCGGCAGGTGAGGACGACGTGATCGCTGATCTCAATCGAGAGGATTTTAGATCCGCGTTTGCGCGCTTACAAACTCTCGCAGCCAAGCAGTCAGCGCATCGACTAGAGGCGTTGGAAACGCTTGCCGCCGTGGGAGCGAAGCCTGATTTAGGGACCGGCTCTCCCTGTCTCTTTTGCTTGAATACTTTGGGAAAGACTCCCTGGGGCGCGTTATCTGCGAAATCGAGTGGCAGGAGTCTCCCAGTTATCGGATGAGATAATCGTTTGAAAGGAAGTTCTGCGTAATGTCAGACATTGAAAGCGGCATCCCAGAATCGGCAACACCGCACAAGCATGTCATCTTTACGGACCTCGATGGAATTGAAGGCGTGCTGGTCGATCTAAATACAAAAAAATACTACCAGTTAAACGAGACCGCGAGTCTAGTCTGGCGTGGGATTGAAAGACAGATGAACGTCGACAAAATCGCAAGCGAAATGGCCGCATCTTATGACGTCTCAGCGGAGAGAGCGCGAGCGAGCGTCGAAGGCTTGTTGCAAACGCTTTTCGCTCAAAAGCTGGTGCAGCTTGGCTAATATGCTAACTCAAGCTTGGGACAAAATGTCTTGAAAGAAATCTCCGAGACGGTCTAATGCCAGCTTAGTAGAAAGTCATTGACCGAATGTTGGGCCAACTAGTATCATTCAAGAACTTACCTCCACTATACTCTTGTGACATTTTGGGGATGATTTGAAAAATTGAGTCGCAATAGCTGGCGCATTTCGCCTCGGAGTAGGTTAACGTTCGGGAGACCGGCGATCGTAAAAGGAGAATTCAAAGATGCTTAGATCAGTTCGAATGTCGATGGTAGCTATCGCTGTGGTGGTCGTACTACTTACCATGCAGAGCGGAGTCGAGGCGAAGAAGAAGATCTCAAAACGCAGCCACAAAACGACCCAGGGTGTGCCAATGGTTTTGGTGCGCCCAACCTTTACGCCCGATACCTCCGATACGCCTGTTAGACCTATTGCTACGAACGACGGCCTCGTAATGAGTTCGGACGACGTCGTGAACAACGCCGGCTCAGCGAGAACCGCGTCATCCACGCCAACTAATCGAGGTGGAATTAGGGTTGATTCGGTTGGTGATAGCAGTGGCAGCGACAAGAAACGCAAGGGTCAAATTACGATTGACCCGAATGTACCGCTGGCCGGCAGTCTGATCATCAGCGAGTTTCGTGTCAGTGGGCCCAGCGGTGCCAACGACGAATACGTTGAGATCTACAACGACAGCGGTGCGAATCATACGGTGAGTGCCGTTTCGGGCACTGGCTACGCGATAGCGGCTTCGGATGGCGTGGTGCGTTGTACAATCCCGAACGCTACTGTCATCCCGGCCCGTGGCCACTTCCTTTGCGTAAATTCCGTTGCATTTTCCCTGGGGACGTATCCGGCAGGCAGCGGCACTATTGGAACCGGTGACGCCACTTATGCGACAGACATTCCGGATAACGCTGGCATAGCCCTTTTTAACAACAATTCGGGCGGTGGCAGCTTCTCGCTAGCGAATCGCTTTGACGCGGTTGGTTCAGCCTCTGAGGCGAATGTCCTCTACAAGGAAGGCACTGGGTATCCAACCCTTACGCTTTTTTCGATTAACTACGCGTTCGTGCGAGATGAGTGTGGCAAAGGCGCTGCAATAACCGTGTTGGGGCTGTGCACGATCAGCACACCCAAGGACACCGACAACAACGCAACCGATTTCTATTTCGTCGACACCAACGGAACCTTCGCAGGCGCCGGGCAACGGCTCGGCGCGCCTGGCCCCCAGGGCTTGGCGTCTCCGATTCAGCGCAACTCCACAATTGGCACGGCCCTGCTCGACGCCACCGTCTCTAAGAGTGGTTCGCCAAACCGCGTGCGCGACTTTACCAGCGTTCCGGCGCAGAATTCGACCTTCGGCACGCTCTCGCTTCGCAGAAGATTCGTCAACAACACTGGCGCCAACGTCACCCGACTGCGTTTCCGCGTAATTGACTTAACGACGTTCCCAGCGCCGGGGGGCTTCGCAGACTTAAGACCGAGGACGTCGTCGTCAGTCGTCGTTGCCGGAATTAATGATTCAGTGACTTGTACCGCTGCGGGACAAGCCACGCCTTGTTCAGTTACGGTGCAAGGAACAACCCTTGAAACCGCACCAGCGCAGCCCAATGGTGGCGGCTTTAACAGCAGTCTCAGTGCCGGCACGGTCACCTTGGGCACGCCGCTGGCTAACGGAGCAAGCATCGACGTGCAATTTCTGCTCGGTCTTCAGCAGACCGGTACCTTCAAAATCTATGTAAATATTGAGGCGCTTCCCTAATTGGCTTTGAAGTGCGCAAGCAAGAACCAGAACTTGTAATCTTTGATTTAGTTTGACTCAATCCAGGAGGAATCTCTTGATAGATCAAGATCAAAATCACCAAAGCGAATCTCTAGTGACCAACGAGACCACCGAAAACCAGACAGCCGTGCCTTCCGGCAAAAGGAAGTTCGTCGAACCTGAGATTTCGCAGCCGGTTGACGTTCTCGAAGCCACAACCTTCTTTCAGGCCGTCGATAGCGGCCCTACCAACTGAAATCTGCCT
>JBDUAQ010000172.1:0-6961 GCA_040004575.1 bacterium | reverse complement strand
GCTGGGCGGCAACTTCCGCAGCCTGCTTTTTTCGAAGTCGTGTTTCTATAAACATTCCGCTCCTAACGGAGCGGTGAAGAGCAGTGAGCGGCACCTGAACGAATAACTGGTAATTCTCATTTCCTTGATGATGATTCGTCGCCGTTCTCCTTGCCCACCAAGTCCTCCAGCTTTTTCTCCAGCTCTCTAATTCTCCGCTGCATCTCGCCCAAACGTCGAAACGCCGCCGTCGATCTCAACCAATCGCGATTATCAAAAGCCGGTATGCCGGAAATGACTTTTCCCGCAGGCACGTCATGACTGGTCGCACTCTTGGCTGTTAGCACAACATCGTCTCCAATGGTCAGATGGCCGGCGACACCCGCCTGTCCGGCGAGTATCACGCGGCTGCCGATATGCGAACTACCGGCGAGCCCGACCTGAGCGCACAGCAAAGTGTCTTCGCCAACTGTGCATGAATGACCTATCTGAACGAGGTTGTCTATCTTCGTTCCGCGTTTGATCCGCGATTCTCCAACGGATGCCCGATCGATTGTGGTGCCGGCGCCGATCTCAACGTCGTCTTCGATCACTACGCGGCCGGTTTGCGGAATCTTCAGCCAGCTCTTCTGTTCGTCCTTGGCATAACCAAAACCATCGCAACCAACGACCACGTTGTTATGAATAACGACACGTTCTCCAAGCTGCGACCGCTCGCGAATAACTGTTCCCGAATGAATTGCCGAGTCCTTGCCAATCGTGACGTCCTCGTAGATGGTTACGTTCGCATAAAGGCGCACGCCTTCAGCGATCTTACTTGACGGGCCAATGACCACGCCGGCGCCAATCCAAACGTTTTCAGCCACTTCAGCCGACGGATCTATTACCGCAGACTCATGAACGAAGGCGGCAAAGACAGGTTCTGGATGAAACAGCCGAAGCGCGCGTGTGTATGCCAGGTAAGGATTTTTGGCACGCAGCACCGGAATATCTCTCTCGATCGGCGCATCTTCCGACAGATAGATTGCCGAGGCTCGGGTCGTGTTTACTTTCGGCGTGTAGCGCGGATTTGCGAGAAAGGAAATGTCGCCGGCGCGCGCGTCATCAAGCCCTGCAGCGCCGGTAATCTCGATATCATCCGCAGAGGCTGGATCAACGCGAGCCGAGGTCCCAGCTGCTAATTCAGAAAGTTTCATATGGTGAGTTTAGCGCAAATGTAGCTAAAGCCGTCAGCTTGTCGCTCAAGTGATTTGCTGGGACCGCGGGCGTCCCGCCCGCAATGAGCGCGAAGCGCGAAAAGTGGGTTGGAAGAAAGCTGCGCGCCGGCGGCGCGTTGCGGGCGGGACGCCCGCGGTCCCAGTAGGAGGTCGCTCGTGATTACCCAAGTTACTTACCATCCAACTGTTGGCATTACATGATCGACACCGGATCGATCTCGACGTTTATCGACCGCAGGTTAATCTTTCGTTCGCTGAGCGCCTTAAGTGCTTCGTCGATTATTCGACGCAACTCGCGCCGGTTGCGGCACTTGATTATTAACTGCACTCGATACTCGCCTTTCAATCTCCCCAGCGGCGCCGGGGCTGGACCCAGAATTCGAGCGGTGCGTTCGATGTTGGCGCGATCCAGTTCCTTTCGTAGTTCAATCGCTTCAGACCGGACTCGCTCAATGTCGGCGCCATGAACCAGCAACGATGCCAGCGCGACGAAAGGCGGATAGGTGTGGTTCTCGCGATGACGAATCTCCTCTGAATAAAAACCCGCGTAATCCTGGGCGCTCGCGTGCCTGAGGGCGTAGTGATAAGGGTGATACGTTTGGATCAAAACTTTGCCGGCTCTACGCCCTCGACCTGCGCGACCCGCTACCTGCGTTAGCAATTGGAACGTTCTCTCGGCAGCGCGGAAGTCCGGCAGTGCCATGCCTGCATCAACTGAAACCACACCAACCAGCGTCACGTTGGGGAAGTCGTGTCCCTTAGCCAGTATTTGCGTGCCCACCAACATGTCAATCTTGCCCGCGCCAAAATCGCTGAGTGATTTTTCAAACTCGCCACGCCGTGAAGCGGTGTCTCGATCGATGCGAGCGATACGGAGTTCGGGGAACAACTTCTTTAGTTGTTCCTCGATCTGCTGCGTGCCCTCGCCGACGTAGTAAATGTATTTCCCCTGGCAGCTCGGACACCTCTGCGGAGCCGCCTCGCGATGATTGCAATAGTGACAGATGATCACCCGTTCACTGCGATGGTAGGTCAACGTGACATCGCAATTCGGACACTGCACACTTTCACCACAGGAGCGGCAAAGGACAAAGCTCGAGTAGCCGCGACGATTCAGTAGAATTATCGACTGCTCCCGCTTCTGGTGCACTTCCTTGATCGCGGCGAGCAGTTCATCGGAAAAAACCTTCGGCTTCTGGTGCCGCGCAAAGACATCGCGCATGTCGATGATTTCGGCAACGGCCATTGGCCGGTTGCCCAGCCGATTGGGCATTTGCAGATAGCGATACTTACCCGTGTGCGCATTGTGAAACGATTCGAGCGATGGTGTTGCTGATCCCAGAATGACAACGGCCGACTCTTTCTGGGCACGCACGATCGCGGTGTCGCGGCCATTGTAGTGTGGCGAATCCTGTTGTCGATAGGTTGACTCGTGCTCTTCGTCAACGATAACCAGTCCCAGGTCTTTGATGGGTGCGAAGACAGCCGATCGTGTCCCGATTACAATACGCGCCTCACCGTTTCTAACACGCGTCCACTCGTCGAAGCGTTCGCCTCGCGACAGCGAGGAATGAAAAATGGCCACGCGATCTCCGAAATGCACGCGCAAGCGACGCGAGAAGACCGGCGTCAGCGCAATCTCCGGAACCAACATCAGGGCCGAGCGACCCAGGCTCATCGCTACACGCATCGCACGAATGTAAACTTCGGTTTTGCCGCTCCCGGTTACGCCATGCAGCAGGAAGGCTGAATAGGCGCGCGCACGCAGGGGCTCGTCGAGTTGCGCCAGCACCTGCAACTGATCTTCAGTCAACTCGTAGTCTTCATGGCTGTCGAACGTGGCATCGCCAAGCGGATCGCGTCGCAGTCTCTGTTCGAAGACGTCTAGAATGTTTCGCTTCTGCAGCGTGCTGACTGAGGAAGAACTCACTTTCGCCTTCGCCAGCAACTCGGGAAGCGCAAGCGAGTCCTGCTGCTTGAGAGCTTCGATAACGCGTAACTGGGCCTCCGTTAATTCTCGTCCTTCCGTTGATTGCTCGTCGCGCGCAATTAGGCGTACGCGCCGCTGGTATCTTGCTTTTACAAAGTCGCTACCCGGACGCTGCCTGATTTTCAGGAGCCCTTCTTCTTCGAGTTCCCGGGCCAGCCTGGCAACTTGCACGTTTGGTAGGTGGGCCGAAACTGCGCCCAGGTCAATCTCTTCGGATTCGCCGACTAGCTGAACCATTTGTTGCTTGCTGGTAAGCGTGTCGTCAGAAGAGCATTTGCTGAGTTCAGCGCGACCTGTTTCAGTAAGTGAAAGAAACTGTTCGATAGTGGGACTGATACCGGGAGGCAGCGCCGCCTTGATCACTTCACCCCACGGGGCCAGGTAGTATTCGGCGACCCAGCGCGTCAGTTGCAGAAGTTCCGGCGTGACAAGGGGGACAACATCAAGAATTTCTCGCGCGTCCTTGATGTCTGATTCCTTCAGACTTGTGCCGGCCCGCAGTTCGTCAAGAAGGCCGACGATGTAGCCGGTGACAAACTTGCGGCCAAGCGGAACGACGATGCGCGAACCCGTTTGAGCAGACTGGCGCATGGAATCCGGAAGTCGATAAATAAAGGTGGACGACACGTGAACGGGAACCGCAACCTCTGCGAACCGCGGGCCGGCTGCGTCGGTCGATTCAGTGAGACTTGACGCGTTGGTGTTTGGCGAATTCTTGCGCGAATATTCCGAAGCGTGTTCCACGGGTGAGAAGGTAGCGCGAAAGCTGGAATTGCAAAAGTCGGAAGCGGGAACCGGTAGTGTTTTAACTTTCCTGTTTTCTTGTACTGTCGAGGTAGTCTCGCACCTTTTTGAGATCTTCCCAGGTTTCTTTTTTCTTGGAGGGGTCTCGCAATAAGTAGGCTGGGTGAAAAGTAGGCATCACTTTGACACCTTGATAGTCCTGAAACTGACCACGCACTTTGGTTATTCCTTGTTTGAGATCCAGCAGATTCCTCATTGCAGTGTTTCCCAGGACTACGATGACTTCAGGTTGAACGGCAGCAATTTCGCGAAGCAGAAAAGGCTTGCACATTGACGCCTCTTCGGGTGTGGGCGGACGATTAGCGGGTGGGCGGCAGCGATTAACGTTACCAATCAAAACTTCTTCGCGCTTAAGTCCGATCGCCTCGATAATTTTCGTTAACAGTTGTCCGGCGCGTCCCACAAACGGACGCGCCTGCGCATCTTCATCTGCGCCGGGAGCCTCGCCGACAAACATCAGTCGCGCCTTTCTATTACCGTCAGTGTGGACAATGTTTGTCCGACCCTGATAAAGCGGGCAGCGCGTGCAGTCGCCAATGTCGGCCCAGATTTCCTCAAAAGTTTCCAAAGACTTCTGGATTCTGACGGGCGGGGCGCTCAAGTTGCCAAATAGCGTGTCTGACGACAGGGAAGTGGCGGCTTGTTTAGCTGGAGCGGCGCGGACGGTGGCGGCACTGGCTTCTTTTGTTGGACTGAAAGCAACTTGCTGGTGAACGGTCGCAGCCGCAGGTCGTTCCGGCGCCATCATCTTGGCTGAAACTTCTCGAGAAATCTTCTCCGTGCCTTCAACACCGAGTTCCTTGAAGTAGGCCACTTGCTCACGCGTATCTTTTACGAGCGAGAGGAACTCAGCAATGTGGAATTCACTTGGCATCAGCATTCAGTATACAAAATGACCAGGAGGAGGCGTTTGAACTTAGGCTTTTCTCGAGCTCTGCATAGCCGACTGGAGCGAGTTAGAGGGCTTAACGCGTGCGCGCAACCGGACAACTTCGTCCAGGATGATATCCGCGACGCTTGTTTTCGCCATCAGCGGTACATGAATCGGCGCTTTTCGGTCGCGGCTAATGATTGTTACTTCATTGGTGGCTGTGTCAAACCCCGCACCGTCTTGGGTGACATTGTTCGCGACAATCGCATCGAGATTCTTGGTATTCAACTTCGCGCGTGCGTTCGCCACCAGGTTCTCAGTCTCAGCGGCAAATCCGATGACCAGAAGTCCCTCCTGTTTTGCGTCAGCTACTTCGCGGAGAATGTCTGGGGTGCGCTCGAGTTCTAATGACAGTGACGAGTCAGTCTTCTTGATCTTTTCCGATGACGGTTTGGCTGGTCGATAATCAGCTACGGCCGCAGCCCCTATGAAGATGGATGCAGCTGGAAGCTGAGGCATGACGGCAGCATGCATCTCCTCAGCTGAGTTAACGCGAATAATCTCGACGTTGTGCGGCGGATTCGTACTCGTGGCTCCAGCGATAACCGTAACTCGCGCGCCCCGCTTCTTTGCAGCTCCGGCAATGGCAAATCCCATCCGCCCCGAAGATCTGTTAGACAGGAAGCGAACTGGGTCTAGTGCTTCGCGTGTTGCGCCAACTGTAATCAGCACATGTTCGTCGGTCAGGTCGCAGGCAGTCTCCTTTGCCGAATTCTGCAAAATATCTAACGCTGCCGCCACTATTCTTTCGGGCTCGCTAAGCCGGCCCGGTCCAATTGTGCCACACGCCATTTCTCCCTCGTCGGGTTCAATGACAAAAACGCCATCGGATTTGAGTTGCTCCAGATTTCGTTGAGTTGCCGGATGATGCCACATTGAAGTGTTCATCGCCGGGGCAATCAACACCGGGGCAGTTGATGCGAGATAGGTCGAAGTTAAGAAGTCGTCAGCGATTCCGTTAGCCATCTTACCGATGATATTGGCGGTAGCGGGAGCTATCAGGAAGAGGTCAACTGTTTGTGAAAAGGTGATGTGAGCAATGGGATCAGGGTTGTCGGGGGCGTAGTCGTCTACGATTACGTGCGACCCCGAAAGTGCCCGAAAGGTGAGCGGCTGCACAAACTCGCAGGCTCGTTTTGTCATCCCCACTCGGACGGTGCAGCCGGCACGCTGCAGCCCGCGCAATACTTCCGCAGCCTTATACGCCGCGATCCCGCCGCTGATTCCCAGCGCAACCTTTTTTTCAGTGAAAGAGCCGTTCAAGGAAGCCTCGTTGCCGTAGCGACTTAACTGAAATTGAAGATCAATGTAACATTGCTGAAACGAGGGTGCAACGGAGGTTAGCAGGGGACTTGATACAATCCGGAACTGTTCACGCGAAGAGATTTTCCGGCTTTCCATTTGAGGCAGAGGTTTCGAATCCATGTCTTACACTCGACTGATCCGTTTGGCGTTTATCGGATCACTCATGATCCTGGGCTCAGGTCTTATGGTATCCGCACAAACCGCGAGGTCTAACGGGCAATTCGGGCCCGTTGTTAGCGCGTATCTTGGTTATCTGCGAAACGAGCAGGAAGTCGTCGATGATCGTGCCAGTCGGCATGAGATCAGTCCCGCCTACTATCGACGAAATTCAAATCGCATCCGTGCCCTACGGCAGATGGCGATTCAAATCGCGCGCGAAACTCAAAACGACTACCTACCGGAACTCGAGGCGGTCGCCGGAGACGAACTCCGGCTGCTATTTGAGCGTCCTCCTCGCTTTCAGACGCTCAAAGTCGGCGAAGTAGTGCAGACTACCTTTAGATATCTTGGGGCGGTGCGAAGTGGGGACTTCTTCTATGTTTTTGCCCGGCTTGATCCATACGAGCAGGCGGAGCTACTCGAAAAGCGCAAGGACCTGCATGACAATGCGGCCGGTTCAACCGTCTCGAATCCTATGTCAAGGGCGAAAGCTACTGTTCGGGCGCGGCGCGTATCCACGCCTTAGATGACAGCTTAGATATCGCCACTTCCTGAATTAGGACTGATCTGACTCGT
>JBDUAQ010000171.1:0-6961 GCA_040004575.1 bacterium | reverse complement strand
GAGTAACGCTGAACACACTGAAGGTTTGCCGAGCGGCAGACTGTCAACGGCATGCCGAGTCCGATGAGTTTGCGTCATTCGATTAGAGATCATTCTGGCGGGCCGCACCTGGCGCTCGTCATTGTTCAAATCCTGTTTGGCACCTGGCCCATCTTCGGCAAGGTTGCCTTGCGCTCGATGTCAAGCACCAGCCTGGTGTGCTTTCGCATCTTTGGCGCCGCCCTAATCTTCAGCCTACTCCAACGAAGACCGGGTGGACTTCGTCAATTGCCCCGTCGAGTTCTGGCCTGGCTGTTTCTCTCGAGCGTGCTCGGCGTCGCCCTTAACCAATTCATTTTTGTAAAGGGCTTGTCGCTTACGACTGCGATCAATGCGACGCTGTTTATTACAACGATTCCCGTGTTCACCCTCGTCGTGAGTATTGCGCTTGGATACGACAAAGCTTCGCTGCGACATTTCATAGGAATCGCGTTGGCAGTTGCGGGCGTTGTTTACCTGGTGGATCCGTGGCGCGCAGATTTCAGCGCCCAAACAACGCGCGGCAACCTACTGCTCATTGCGAGTTCCTTTTCCTATGGCGCATACATAGCTGTCTCAAGAAATCTTTTCAGACGCTATGGCGCGCTCAATGTGATCACATGGATCTTTCAATTAGCAGCCCTGGTTGCATTACCAATTTCTATTTACAACTTGAGCACCGCAGGGTCGGGAGCGTTTTCAGCGGGATTAGTGCTGGCGGTTGCCTATATCATTCTTGTTCCCACGGTCGGCGCCTATTATCTGAACTCATGGGCAATCACGCGCGTGTCGCCGAGCGTGGTCGCAGTCTACATTTACCTGCAACCGCTGCTCGCTTTCGGCCTCGCGCCGTTGATACTTGGTGAGAGTTGGAACTCAAGAACGATTTTGGCTTGCGCGCTGATCTTTGCGGGTGTGGCGGTGGTTACGATTCGCAGTCGCAGTCGTGCGGTCGAGGAAATTTCAGAACATCCGGACGCGCTGACGCGGTAGAAAGTGCTGAGTACTGAGTGCTGAGTACTGAGTACTGTGTGCTAATCGGCCGGCGTGACGATCCGTCCCACCGGATACAGATTCATCTGCTGATCCCAGTAAGGCGAGCGACGATAGAAGAACTGGAGCCGAGCACGCGGATTTGCTGCGAAGGCTGCATCGCTCCGGAGCTTCTTCTCATACTCCTCGCGCAACGCTGGATTTTTCTCTAACATTTCGCGCGCGAGTTTTTCGAGGACATAATCCTCGGCATACTCCTTCTGCTCAAACGTCGCGTTGAAGAAGCCCCAATGGACTAACGAGTCTGGCGCTTGCGGCTCCAGCAAGTTTATTGCCACCTTCGCCCCTTCCTGCGCCAGCGGAACAATGACTGAGCCTGCGGGAAACGTCCTTTTCTCATGAACAATCTCGACATTGAACGATGGCATCAGCCGTCCTTCAAAAGGACCCGGAGCCCACTTCACGTCAATAAAACGATAACTCTCAATATCGATCGAGCGCGCCTCTTTGGTAGTCTCAAGAGTCAGACCGTGCAATTTGAGAAGCTCAATAACATCCTTCCATTGCGCCGGGACGATGTAGTAGAGCGGCGGCGCCACCGCGATCTTCACTCGAAAGTCATCATACATGGGCACGGTCAAGTCGAGCGGCTTGGTGCCGAAGATAACGCGCTGCGCGCCGGAGATGTCGCTCTTCTCCGTGTGGTACTCAACTGCCCTTAAGTTGTAAGGAGTGCTCTTATCGCTCAACTCAAAATCGAGCGGGTAGCGACGCGCGGGATCGTAACTACGACCATCGGCCACAGTCTTTTCATCAGCCTCGCTAACTGCCTTCAGCAGACTTTGCGGATCGCGGCTGACTTCCGCCAAAGTGAATCGCAGAAAGTCGTAGGTGCCAATTACCCGCGGCCGATAGGGCTTCAACATGTGTGTCTCGATGAGAATCCCTGGCCGGTTTCGAAGCGGCGTGTAACCGGTGGAGAAGCGCGGACTGCCGTTGAAGTCGCGAATTCCTTTCGTCAAATCACGGTTGTCGATGAACTCCAAATACCACGAGACAATGTTTCCGGCAGCCTCAGTGGCTGGAGCTACGCGTCCATCGATTACTTTCTTTTCCCAGGCGAGCACGCTCGCGGCGACGCCGGCGTGATGCTCATGTTGATAAGTTATGTTGTATTGATAATCGGCGCCGTCAGTAACATGGCAATCAATAAACAGATCCGGCTGCCAATGGTTCCATAGAGCCAACCACGCGCGCGTTTCGGGCGTATCGGCTTTCATGTAATCGCGATTGAGATTCTGGTAGATGCTGGTTGTGCGCCAGCCCATCTCCGCCGGACCGTCCTGGTTTATACGGTTGTAGGGACTGACGCGTTCGTGCCCGTCCGTGTTGTAGATGGGAATAAAGAGGACAACCAGATTCTTGAGTAATCCCGGCTGCGTCTTTGTGATCGCAATGTCCCGCAGCAGCGCCAGACCGGCGTCCTTGCCATCAGGCTCGCCGGCGTGAATGCACGCCTGGATAAGGACCACGGCCTTACCAGCGTGTCTCGCCGCTTCGGGCGTAAAGGTGCCGCCTTCAGTTGCGATCAGCAACGGCAGTTCGCGCCCCTGCCCGCTCTTGCCAAAGCTCTGAAATTTTATTAACGGCGACGCCTCGTCAAGTCGCTTCGCATATTGGATCGTTTCTTCGTATCGCGGTGTTTCCCGGTAGTCCGTCTTCTCGGCGTGCGTCAGCCACTCGGACGGGATTGGGGGACTCTGATTTTGTGACATGATGTTGGTTTGAAAGATTAGCAGCAGTCCAAGGAAAGCACGGCAAAACAGAGCGACGGTCATCGCAGTTCTTTCTGGCAGGAGCGACACTGAATGCGTCGTCGCGCGTTGAGCGTGCCGCAACCTGCGCAGCGAATATACATCGTGCGCGCAAACCAGGCAGTGATGAGTGCGCTCAAGCCAAGTATTCCGATCAGCACTACCAGGTTCAGCAACAGGTCCTTCAAGCCTTGTACTTCTCCCGCAGGGTCTTCTGGTAACTCTGCCCGCGTTCGTAACCGCGTCGGAATGCCTGGTTGTCAGCATCCACGGGTGAAGCGATAAACCCAGTCGAGTCGTCAAACTCCTTGCCGCGCCTTCTTAATGCTTCCTCGAAGCCACGACGATAGTTAGCTTCATCGGCTTGAAAAGTCCGGCCGCTTGCCTCGTATTCCGCCCCTTCAGCATCTCGCAGACCAATCCACCAATTCTCGCGAGCCTCGTCGATACCCTCCGCACCGGCGTTGGCCAGGGCACTGCGGACCGAGTAAACCGCTCCTTCATCATCAAGAAAGGCAACAACTACAGACCGCCCCTGCCTCAAGGCGTCTTCGTACAGATACAACTCGTCATGCGGTAGACCTGACTCCAGTTCCTTCTCGAGCGCCTGACCGGCTGCTACTCCGGCGGCAGTCCCGCCGGCGCCCAGGAGCGCGGCTCCAAGAATACCTCCGGCGATCACTGGCCCGATACCGGGAACTAACAAGCTGGCAGCAGCCGCGCCCAACGTCGCGCCGCCCGCAACTCCTATCGCGCCGCCAACTGTTCCACCCATCGCTGCGCCCATGCCTGGCTGTTCCGTATCGTCGGTAGGTACTGCTCTTTCGATCTGTTCATCCTTCATGCCAGGGGTAAGAAACGCAATTCTGTCGTTGGGAATTCCCAATGAATGAATTTCCCTGACAGCTTCTTCTGCCGCGGCGCGTGACGTGAAAATCCCGGATACTGTTTCCATCTCGATCCCTCCTTTGCGTTTTGCTATTACCTTGTAACCTCTCAGGATGATGGCAGCAAGCATATGACGTTAACGGCACAAATCGTTGAGGAAATTAGCAGAGCTATGTTAGAGTCCAGTGCGAGTAGGACAGACATTCTTGTCTGTCCTCTTATTTGTAAATTCAAAAGCAAGGACAGGCAAGAATGCCTGTCCTACATAGCAAACATTATGTTCGACATCGTAGAAAAGCATCGACCCATGTCAGAAGGCGACGGCAAGGCGGCGCGGAAGAAGCGACCGCGAATCCTCGCGATCACCACCGACTGTTGCACCGGTTGCGCCGGCTCACCGGCCTGCATTGAGTATTGTCCGATTGAAGCGTGCATGTTCTGGGTGCCCGATGAAGATCATCCGCCCTTCGGACGCATTGAGGTTGATCCGTATCTCTGCATTGGCTGCCAGAAGTGCATCAGCAAAGGACCGGACGGCGCCTTCCTCGACGGCTGCCCCTGGGACGCGATCGAAATGGTGCCGACTGACGACTGGGAAGCTGTTCACGGAATTACGCTGCCCGACCTCCCGCCCGCACCACCTGCTTAATAGTCAGAACCGGGAGCGTTAGCGACCGGCCAAACGTTCGACCCAACTTGCTTATTCTCAGTAGTCCACTACTCCAATGGCCGGTCGCTAACGCTCCCGGTTCTGACAATCACTCGACGGCTCGAAACGCAGGCCGCGAAGCCAGAGCCGCAAGCACATAGCAGACGCTGCCCATCAGCATTGCAGCCTGGAAGCCAATCATCAGCGCAACGAACACGGTCGTAACCGATCCGATGACAGACATCACGCCGTTTAGTCCCCAGTAAAAAGGAGGCGCCGGAAGCGTTCCACGGCCCGTCTCGCGCAGGCCGCGTGGGAAAGGCATGCCCATCCCGAGACCCAGCGGCGCGATGAGCATGATTGCAATTCCAATTCGTGCCCACAGTGGGAGCGGCAACAATATGGGCACTAGCCGCGGCAGAGCGATAGCTTCAACGGCCCCGATTGCTGCAACCGCGAGGCAGGCCACGCGAATTGGCACGCGCGGACTGAGCACGCTCCCGATGCCACCCATCGCGAGCAGTGTGAAGAGCAGAACCGAGAGCGTAAAGATTGGGTGGCCGAGAAGCAGTGTCAGGTTCTGCAACAGTGCCAGCTCCACCGCAATGAAACCAAAGCCCAATGCCGCAAAGTAGATTAGAGATCCTGCATATGACCCAAGCGGCGCGAGCCGTGGTCTCCCGAATATGGCAAAGAGCACGAGCAAAGCCAGGCTAGGGACAAGCAACCACTTAATGAGACGTCCAGCAATCGTTGCGGGCATCCGGTAGGGGCGCTCGATGGCAAAATAGAATGGGCTGTCGTCCCAAACAGGTCCCACGAATCGCGGCGACGCAGCTTCATATTCCGTCAGAGTCTTGCTTCCCGCGAGCACATCTCCGATCAACGGCGGCGCGGGCCCTCCCGGCAAGATGACGGGTTCGGCCTGTGTCCACTTGTCGCTAATCTCTGCGCTTTCGGCGCCGGTGAATGGACGCTTGCGAAGCATGAAGAGCATCTGCTTGGGTTCATTGGGCGCGCTCTGCTTTTCGAGCAGTGTAACAATGCGCTTGGAAGCGGCGTCAGCTCCCAGCGTCGCTACAGAGTTCGAAACCAGTCGCGGAATGTCAGTCTCCCAACGCAGGATGACGAGAATTCCGTTGTCGGTAAGATGATCGTAATAGGCGCGGAAGGCTTCGCTCGTGTAAAGATAGTTTTCCGACAGCGACAGTCCGCCGGAGGCGACGGAAGCCCACGAATCAACGAATCCCAGAAAAATGATGTCAAACCTTCTTTTGCTGCGGCTGATAAAACTTCGTCCTTCACTTTGGATGGTTTCCACGTCGGGGCGGTCGTAGAGACTGCCGGCCCGTGCGCCGTAACTGCGGACAAATTTCAGCATCAGCGGATTCAATTCAACGGCAGTCACCTTGCGGCTGCCGGACGCGAGGGCGGCGACAACATCGGCGCCACCACCGGGCCCGATGACCAGTGTCTCGGCGTTCGGCGTGAGCCGGAACGGTAGTGCCCGATACGAGTCACGCAGATCTCTGGCGCTATCGAGGGTGCCATCCCACTCGTAAATACTTGTCCACGCATCCGAGTCAATATAGAGCCGCGCTAAGTGCCTGGGCGCGACTCCCTCGACGGCGTCAATTCGCGAGTAAGCGTTCCAGCCAGTTTGCGTAAGACGAGCGTTCGGGTTCGCGTCCATCTGGCGGCGCATCGCCTTGATGGTTCCGGGAACGACACGGAATGTTCCAAACTTGACGGCGGAAAAAACCGCGAACGCAGTTACGATGACAACCGCCAACGCAGCCAGACGAATAGCCAGCGGCAACAGTCCCGCCCGCTTCGGCAGTTCGCGCGGAGTATTCTCCGCAGAGGGCTCTCGCGCAAATGAAAGGCACAGGGCCGCGATTGCAGGCGCGATGGTTGCCGCCAGCAACGCTGCTTCGCCACCGAGCGCGTGCAGTAGCAGAGTCACCAGGATCGCGCCCAGCGCGGCGCCCAGCAGATCAGCGAAGTATAAGGAACCAGCAAACGCACGATGAATATCAAAGAGGATCGACAGCGCCATGCCCGCGAGAAAGAACGGTAGCAGGGGTGCCAGGAAGTAAAGCGGCAGCCTCTCCATCGCGAACGGATACTTGACGAGTAGCCACAAACAAAGCGGAATCGCCCCAGCGTAAAGCAGGGTCACCAGGGCCGCAGTGTTTGTTGACAGTCGGCGAGTGCGTTTCAACAAGTGGACTGCGAAGCCTCCCAGACCCCAGCCAAGCAACGCGACCGAAATGGCCACGAACGCAAAGTGGTACCAGATACTTGCGGAGTAGATGCGAGTGAGTCCGACCTCAAGAACCAGACCAGACAAGGTGATGAGAAAGACGCTGATACGTGTAAGCATATTGGTTAAGGTGATGCGAGCGGAACGTCAAGTTGATTCACTAAGTAGATTTATTCTTTTCTCTGAGCGCGGTTCTTAATGGCGTTCACTGTCAGCACTGCTTGTTTTTTTAGACGATCGCTTACTGGCTCGGCGCCGTTCGCATAGGGCTCGACAAGCGTGACGTCTTCTGGCTGGCCCACCACTGCGAGCCCACGCAACGCTTCCCAAACG
>JBDUAQ010000170.1:0-6975 GCA_040004575.1 bacterium | reverse complement strand
AAAAAGCGGAGTTGGCCCAGTCGTACATCTTCCAGCCAAACACTTCGCGAGGATTATTTTTATCGCCTGAATGGGTGTGTTGGGATTTCGTCGAATGCTTTGCTGAGGTCATTGGTGCGCTGCCGCTTTCTCAGTCAATGTTTCAACTATAGCCGGTGTGATGTCTGCGAGAGTCTTGATGCGACTTGCGATGCGCTCGCGGTTAACGCCCCAAACGATCGTGGGCACTGAATTCAAAGTGTGATTGCGCGAAGAAAGATCTTCGATGTTGCCGTGATCGCTGGTGAGTATAACGGATGTCCGACTTAAATCAATTTCTGTTAACACGCTTCTGATTAGACGGGCAAGATTCCGCAGCACCAGCTTCGCGGCCTGCATGTCCTGCTTGTGCCCGACCTTGTCCGTGATGAAGTATTCATAAAGCGTGAAACGATTCTCACTGGCGATGCGCGCCAGCACAGTCGCTGCTTCGTCCGGCGTGCGTGGCTTGACGTCCTCACCGCGCTCGATGAGCAGGGCATTGGTGAAGTCCTGATACACCGCGCGCCCCGCGATAAGATCAGGCACTGTTCGGAAACGAAGTCCGGCCGCTTCAACCGCCGCTGTCGTAGCCGAGACCCAGCGCGGGCGTTCGTCGAAGAACCTCTGGGTGTAGGTGTTCGCAAACGTGATCGGCTCGATGCCGGCGCGAGTTAATTGCAGGAATAGAGAATGCTCGCGAATGATTTCCAGCATCGCGCTGTTGGGAAATCCCTGTTTGTGGTAACCGAGTTTTGCCGGAACATTGATACCGGTGAGAATCGTCGTTTGCCCGGAAGCACTTTGCGGCCGGCCTTCAACTCCGAGACAGGCGTCAGTGGCAACAACAATCCCGTCAAACGGGGTCTTAGGAATTTCGCCGCGAAATATCGCCAGTGGTTCTGCGTCTGCCAGGCCGTCAAGCGGATTTGCGGGTCCACGCGCACCGATTCCTAGCCCATCAACAAACAAGAGTAATACTGACATGATTAACGAATACCACCCGGCACGGGCGTTAGTCCACTTCCATAATTGACGCTGGTAATTAGGACAGAAATCACCTGACCGCAAGAAAACCAAATTGTTTGACTTTCAAAGGTTACGGGAATATATTGCGCACATTCTCATGGCTGAATTTTCTCACGAGCCTCTGCCCACTTGCATACTCGCTAAATCCGGCCTGTGAACAAATACTCCGGAGACCCTCGCCGGTTTCCGAATGCAGCTAACGATATGCTTTCCCACCTGAAAGGAGGTCGTAGAGAAAATGAAACCCTCGATATTCTTGATCTGTCTTGCCGTCGCGTTATTTTCAGTAGCGTGTACATGCACACCCCAACCGGTTGCTACGCAAGCAGTGTCTCTTCGCGGACAGGAGACGCCTGTTTGGTGCTGGGCGGCCAGCGGTGAAATGTGTATGGATTTCCTGGGTACGGACGTTAGCCAATGTGACGAGGCTAACAAGCGCTTCGGACGGACTGACTGTTGTAGTAGTCCGCGCCCGGCTGCGTGTGTTAATACCGGCTGGCCTGAGTTTGATAAGTACGGTTTTACCTTCAATCGAACTCACGATACGGCGCTCACCTGGGACCAACTGAAGGAGCAGATTGATTGCAAGCACAAGCCATTCGCCTTTTCCTGGCATTGGTCGGGAGGCGGCGGCCACATGATGGTTGTAAAAGGGTATGCGGAAGTTCCAGGCACGAATTGGGTGTACTACGAAAATCCGTTGCCGGTAGGCGCCGGAGCGCACGAGCTCAAGACCTACACTCAATGGGTCAGCGGCTCAGGATACACCCACTGGGACGATTTCTACGACATCACCAAATGAAAGGAGACACCAAAATGCGTTCCCTAAATTCACAAGTAGCCGCCGTGGCACTGCTTTCGTTGTTGCTTTGTTTCTGCGCCTGCAAGCGTGACGGCGGCACGACGAGCACGAGCAATCAAGGTAACGGAAAGGCACAGACCTTTGCCGATGCGCAGTCAGCCGCTGCGCAATCTCTCACAACTTTCCGTCAGTTGGTGAACGAAAAGAACTACAAGGAGCTGGGCTTTGAATCGCTTGAGGAGGTAAGCACGGCCACGCTCGGCAATCCAATACCAGTCGTCTTCGTGCGTCTGGACAGCCTGCGCCAATACCAAGCAGGCAGCGATCCCAATGCGCTTCTGAGCAGCAGCAATCAGATGAGTTATCCGGTCATGGCTCGGGACCAGGTGCGCACCTCCGTAGTGGTGGAACAAGTAGACGGGAAATGGCAAACGGCCACTCTCGGTAATGGCGCCCTGGCGAAGGCCCTTGCCGCAGTGCGTAAACCAGCCGCGGCTGGTAGCGCCGGAAATCAGGAGTCGCTGGTACATGTCGGAGCGTTAGGACTGTATTTCCTGGCACAGCGTGCAGACAATAAATGGACGCTGACTCCGTTGACGGATAAGCCCGACATGAATCTTAAAGCGGGAGCAGCCATGCCGGCCGAGGAAGTTTTAGGCAGGTTAACGGTTATGGCAAAACAACTCTCCGACGACGCTCCGATGTGATCCCGAGCAGGCATTGGAGCCTAAGTGCGTGGGCCTCCCGGCGGGCCGGGGGCCCACGTAGCTCGAACCGGCTTCATTCTTCGTCGAGCTGCCCGCGTTCGCGGTAGAGATTGAGTTTGTTGTGCAGTGTCTTGAGGCTGATGCCCAGCAGCTCCGCGGCGCGCGTCTTATTGTTCTTCGTCTTTTTGATCGTGCGAATGATCATCTGACGTTCAACTTCTTCGATTGGCGTCCCCACCGGAAACGTTATTGTATCTTCTTCTCTAAGACGCTCGCGCTGGTCGATTGGATAGGGCGCGAAGTGATGCCGTTCTACCTGTTCCCCGGAGCAGATGACCACGGCGCGCTCGATCACGTTGCGCAGTTCGCGAACATTGCCGGGCCAGGCGTGAAACTGCAAAGCGGAAAGAGCGGCTGGGCTGAGGAAGCGCGCCGGCCGCGCATGTTTCTGCGCCAGGCTGGTAACGAGATACTGGGCCAGCAGGGGAATGTCTTCCTTGCGTTCCTTCAGTGAGGGGAGGTGAATGCGAAAGACGTTAATGCGGTAGAGCAAATCCTCACGCAGGGTCCCTCTGGTCACCGCTGTTTGCGGATCCTGGTTGGTTGCCGCGAGCAAGCGTACGTCAACGGCAATCTCTTTGCGGCTACCCAAACGGCGCACCGATCGTTCTTCAATAACGCGCAGCAGTTTTGACTGCAGCAGCGACGGCATCTCCGCGATCTCATCCAGCAGCAACGTGCCGCCATCCGCTAACTCAAAACATCCTGCTCGCATGGAGGCAGCACCGGTGAACGCGCCTTTTTCGTGTCCGAAAAGTTCCGACTCCATCAAGCCTTCCGGAATCGCCGAGCAGTTGATGCCGATGAATGGCTTTTCCCGTCTGGGACTGAGTTGATGGATCGTACGGGCAACGAGTTCTTTTCCTGTGCCCGATTCGCCGGTAATCAAAACGGAAGCAGACGAAGAAGCGACCTGTTCGACGACCGAATACACTTCGCGCATCGCGGCAGAATTTCCCACCAACTCGCCAAAAGCGCCACGATCCAGAAGTTGACGGCGCAGGGCTTCGATCTCGTGTTTTGCTTCGCTCAGTTCGGGTGGTTGGGTGTCACTTGACATAGGATTTGGGTGCCCAGCAGCTCGAGCCACATCTGACAATAACACGTCGGCTAATTCTCGTTGGCAGAAAAATATTCGGCAATCGCGCGAGCGAGCTCGGAAACGGTAAATTGCTGCGGTTGGATTTTCACCAGCAGTCGATACTCTACCGCGGTGGTCGCGGTGATATCGCCGATGCAGGCAATGACAACTCCAGCCAGCGCCTCGCTCAAATCCTGAGTATCAAAAAGCTGGGCCAGGTTTCTGACAGTTGAAGAACTCGTGAACGCGATACAGTCAGCGCTGCCGGAAAGCATAGCCGCGACGCGTCCGCGATCGAGATCCGCGGGCAGCGCCGTACGATACGCAGGAACAACGTCGACGCGAGCGCCGGCTTCTTCCAGCGCCTTCGGCAGATAGTCTCGCGCGACCGATGCGCGGGGAATCAATACGTTCAATCCATGCAGCACTGCCGCTCCCCCGACGAAGCGTTCGAGCGCGCTAAATACTCCTTCGGCTTTGAACTCCTCGGGAATCACATCCACGTGAACATGCAGATCGCGCAGCTTTTCAGCGGTCGCCTCACCGATTGCGCAGACCTTGAGTTCATCAAGGTCGCTTACGTCGCGATCGCGCGCTTTGAGTCGCTGGAAAAAATAATCAACGCCATTCACGCTCGTGAAGATGAGCCAATCGTACCCATAGAGATGTTCGATGGCCTCATCGAGGCGTTCATAACTTTCGAGCGCGCATATTTCTATCGTGGGACAGAGAACTACGTTGGCGCCGTATCGCTCGAGTACGGTAACAAACTCTTCCGCCTGATTCTGAGCGCGGGTAATCACGACGGTGCGGCCCACGAGGGGTTGAGAATTTGTTGGCACAGTTGGTATCGAGACCGTCATTGGGTTCACGCGATTTGATGTGTACTCCTCAACGAGCTTGCGAAGCAAGCGGAAGAATGTAGCCCAGGGTGGAGCGAAGCGAACCCTGGGTAGAGCAGAAAATAAATCTCTTAGCCCGCTTTAACGGGCGGAAGACCCTGTCGCCCGCTAAAAGCGGGCTAGGATGCTCTACAACGAGACACCCAGGGTTCCGCTTCGCTCCACCCCGGGGCTTTATTCTTCCGCCAGCTTCGCTGGCTCGTTGAATAGCTTCGACTGAAAAGTTCGTTCTGCTCCTCAATCTCACATCGCCTTTTCAAACCGACCCCAACAACTCCCTTGCGCCTCGTTCCAGCAACCGCTCTCCCAGCTGAGTGCCGAGCTGCTCCGCTTCCTCCAGTCCGCCGGATATACGATCTCGAACAATTCGTCGTCCCTGCGGATCCGCTACCAGTCCATCAAGCTTGATACGTTTTTCGCGCACTATTGCATACGCCGCGATCGGCAACTGGCAACCACCTCCCAGGCTACGAAGGAACGCTCGCTCTGCAGTGCACGCAAGTCGGGTAAATTTGTGATCGAGCTTGCTGACTGCCGCAATCGTGTCTGCATCGCCCGCACGGGTTTCGATCCCCAGCGCGCCTTGCCCAACCGCCGGTAGCATTTCAGCGGCCGGCAATGCCATGCTTATACGGTTCTCCAATCCCAGCCGGCGCAGCCCGGCACACGCCAGCACCAGCGCATCATATTCACCTTCATCAAGCTTGCGCAGCCGAGTGTCTACGTTTCCGCGAAGCTCTTGGATTATCAGATCATCACGCAGGTGTTTTAACTGGGACAACCGCCGCGGGCTGGATGTTCCGACCGTTGCACCCCGCGGTAACGATCGAATAGCCGCCGGTGATCCCTTCAGCTTCCGATTCAACACCAGCGCATCGCGCGGGTCTTCGCGTTTGCAAATTGCCGCAATGACCAACCCATCAGGAATAACCGTCGGCAGATCTTTCAGGGAATGAACCGCGATATCAATCCGCGTATCGAGCAACGCCTCCTCAAGTTCCTTCGTGAATACTCCCTTGCCGCCGATGATTGACAGTGGCTCCGCGCTCGTATCACCAGAAGTCTTAATAATTTCGATACGTACGGCGAGGGAAGGATCGAAACGCGCCAGTTCAGCCTTAATCATTTCAGCTTGCGTAAGCGCAAGCTTAGAACCACGAGAGCCGATTACGAGATGGTCCTTCATGATTGGATTTCGCGGGTTCGATCTATTCTTCGAGGCCAAAGATATCGCGCCACGCCTGGATGGTTTCAGCGTCGCTGGCACCGTAAGACCGTCGCATGTGGCTCAATAGTGGATGGGAAATCTTGTTAACAGTAGACACCAATAAAGCTTCAATCGCAGTTTCCTGTTCAGGGGTGAGCGGGCCGAGACGATTGCGCTGCCGGCTTAGTTCACCTTTGGCAATGTCCTGAAGCTTGTTTTTGAGGGCGCCAATCGTTGGACCGATGTCCAACACGCGCAGCGTTTGCTGGAACTGCATAATCTCAGATTCGACTATTAACTCCGCGCGCTCTGCTTCACGTTCGCGCTCGCGAATGTTCGATGAAATCACCGACTCGAGATCGTCTATGTCAAATACAAAAACGTTGGGAAGCTTGCCCACCGCCGGATCGATATTACGCGGAACGCTGATGTCGATGAAGAACGAAGGACGGTTTCGTCGTTTGCTTAGCGCCTCGCGGGCCATCTGTTCGGTTATCAAATACTGATTGGCGGCTGTCGAACAAATGATGATGTCTGCCTCGGCCAAATAGTCGCCGAGCTCGGCAAAATCAATTGTTTCTCCACCGAGCTCGGCAGCTAACCGTCCGGCGCGTTCTTCAGTTCTGTTTGCAAGCAACACACGCGAGACGCCGGCGTTGAGCAGATGACGTGCGGACAGTTCAGCCATCTCACCGGCGCCGATCAAGAGCGCCGTGTGCCCTTCCAGCGAGTTGAAGATTTTCTTGCCGAGTTCGACGGCCATGTAGCTGATCGAAACAGCGTTTGCGCCGATGCCGGTTTCAGTGCGGACACGTTTAGCCACGCGGAAGGCGTGATGGACGAGCCGGTTAAGTACTCGTCCGGCGGTGCCGGCTTCCAGCGCGATTGAATAAGCACGGCGCACCTGGCCCAACACCTGCGGTTCGCCGACAACCATAGAGTCAAGCGACGAAGTTACGCGGAAGAGATGACGCACAGCCTCATCGTCCGTGTATTGATAGAGATGTGTTTCGAAAGACGAACGCGGCAGAGAATCTGCCTTACTCAGAAATTGGTTAAGCCGCTCAATGGTATCGCTGAGACGCTCACTCGCTGTTTCAGCAAGCACTTCAACCCGATTGCAGGTAGAGACAATCAAGCCTTCTCGGACTACCTGTCCATCAACCAGC
>JBDUAQ010000169.1:0-6999 GCA_040004575.1 bacterium | reverse complement strand
ACATGATCACCGTCTCAATGCTGGCGACCACGTTGTTCCTCGGCGGCTGGAACGGGCCGGGCGTGGCGCAGTTTCCCTTATTAGGTGTCGTCTACTTCTTCGCGAAGATTATTTTCTTCTTGTTTCTGTATATCTGGTTGCGCGGCACACTGCCGCGTTTTCGTTTCGATCAACTGATGGACTTCGGGTGGAAGTTCTTGTTGCCGGCAGCGATCCTGAACATCGTCCTGACGGCCAGTTTCCTGTGGTATTTCACTGGGTGAATAGAAAATGGTGAATGGTAAATGGACGCTACGGTCCCGGTGGCTCATCGTCGCGCCGAAGTGCGCCGCTGAGCCAGTCGTAACTTTTCTGACCATTTACTATTCACCATTCGCTATTTACCGATTTTAATGTCCACACTCTTCTTCATCATCTTCGCAGGCATGGCGATTGGTTGCGCGATCGCGATGGTCTCGCAGAGCAATCCGCTCCATGGCGCGATTTCTCTGATAGGTGTGTTCATTTCGCTCGCGTCGATTTACGTAACGCTGGCGGCTCCCTTCATTGCTGCCGTGCAGGTGATCGTTTACGCGGGAGCGATTATGGTGCTCGTGATCTTTGTGATCATGCTGCTCAACGTCGAACACTCGGAACCGCGGCGTAAGCGGCTAAAGTTTCTGTTGCCCATGGCAATCGGCATGGCCGCCATCCTGCTTGCGGAAACGGCTTTCATTCTTTATTCAGTGCAGACTAGCGAAAACCATTTCGCCGGCAACAGCTCAAATGTCGGCCTGACGCACTCGATTGGCGAGGGCCTGTTCACGCGCTACCTGCTGCCGTTCGAAGTCACATCCATCCTATTGCTGATGGCCATCGTGGGGGCCATGTCGTTAGCACGCCGAACGACGATCTTGTCGGCGACCGCGCGTGTCGTTCCGGGCGCGCAGGTGTTGGCGATGCATGAAGTTAACCCACGTGCTGTAGGTGACCTGCGGCCGGTTGAAGCTGAGACTAGCGACGCGGCCGCCCATCTGCTGGGCGTTCGGTTTCAATCAGACCGCAAGCAGCAGGAGTAAAGAGGTATGGGCCCACAACTTTCCTGGTATCTCGCGCTTTCCGCCGTTCTGTTTACGATTGGCGCGGTCGGCGTGATTGTCAAACGGAATGTGATCGCGATGTTCATGTGCATTGAACTGATGCTCAACGCTGTGAATCTCAGCTTTGTCGCGTTCTCCAGTTATTTCCAGGATGTGACGGGGCAGCTATTTGTTTTCATTGTTATGACGGTGGCTGCCGCTGAGGCTGCGGTTGGACTCGGGATCATCATCACCATCTTTCGCAATCGTGAATCGCTCGATGTGGATGATGCGAATATTTTGAAACTGTGAACTTTGTACTTCGTGCTTTGTACTTTGACTCTGGACTCAATTGGGAGACAACTTCAAAGTACAAAGCTCAAAGCACCAACTTCAAAAGCGTATCGGTGAATGGATAATAGTCTTCTTAGTCTGATCATCTTTGCTCCTCTCGCAGGGGCCGCCATCAACTGGTTTGTTGGACGACGGCTGCGAAGCGAGAAACTCATCGGCGTCATCGCCTGTGGGTCGGTGGGTATTTCAACCATCGTCGCTTTCTATCTCGCTTTCAAATCCGGTGGTGCACTGCGCTCCACCGAGCCCGTCTTCAACCATCTCTGGACGTGGATCCAGGTCGGCAAGTTTCGCGCCGACTTCGGTCTGGCGATGGATCGTCTGAGCGGGACCTACGCGCTCTTCGTTACTTTCGTCGGTTTCCTGATTCACGTCTTCGCTGTTGGCTACATGCACGAGGACAGCGGCTTCTATCGTTTCTTTGCGTTTCTCAACCTCTTCATGTTCTCGATGCTCACGTTGGTGCTCGCCGACAATTTCCTGCTGATGTTTGTCGGTTGGGAAGGCGTGGGGCTGTGCTCCTACCTACTCATCGGTTTCTATACGGATAGGCAAGAAGCCGGCGACGCCGCGAAGAAAGCGTTTATCACGAACCGCGTTGGCGATTGGGGCTTCGTGATGGGCATCATGCTCACGTTTTTCCTGACTGGCTCGATTAGTTTCTTCGACAAGCCGGCACAAGGAGTGGCGAGCGCTCTGCGAATGATTGCCGCACAGCCTGCGGCTGACCCATTCACCTTGCACGCGATAATTGCCGGTGGCGTAACTTCTATCGCCGTCCTGCTCTTCATCGGCGCGGCCGGTAAGAGCGCGCAGATTCCACTCTACGTCTGGCTGCCTGACGCCATGGCGGGCCCCACGCCCGTCTCCGCTCTGATTCATGCGGCAACGATGGTTACTGCCGGCGTCTACATGATCGTTCGTTGTTCAGCAATTTATGTTCACGCGCCGACTGCGATGTTCATCGTCGCAATTATTGGCGCAGCAACTGCGCTCTTCGCCGCGACCATCGGCCTGGCGCAGAACGACATCAAGAAGGTCCTCGCCTACTCGACCATCTCGCAACTTGGCTACATGTTTTTGGCCTGTGGCCTCGGTGCGTTTACTGCGGCCATCTTCCACGTGATCACGCACGCGTTTTTCAAGGCGCTGCTTTTCCTCGGTTCCGGCTCAGTAATTCATGGCATGCATCACGAGCAGGACATGCGCCGCATGGGCGGACTCAAGAAGTATATGCCCATAACCTTTGCGACCATGCTCACTGGTTGGCTGGCTATTTCGGGTATACCAATCTTTGCCGGGTTCTTTTCGAAGGACGAGATACTGTGGAAAACATGGAGCGCCGGGGCTTTTGGTTTGCCGAACCCCGGATGGAGTAAAGCGCTTTGGGCCATTGGCGCTCTGACGGCGCTGCTCACGGCCGTTTACATGACGCGCATGATGGTGATGACCTTCTGGGGCAGTGAGCGCTTTCGCGAATCCCACATCGACCACACTGCGCATGAGGTGGCCGACACGACTCACGACCGCGCCCACCACGGCGACCACGGGCTTCATGAGCCACACGAGTCGCCCTGGCTGATGACAGTGCCTTTGATCGTTTTGGCGATTCTCTCAACAGTCGGCGGTCTCATCGGAGTGCCCTACGCGCTTAGTTCAATGTTTGGCGGTCATCCCGAAAACTACATCGAGCGCACTCTCGATCCTGTGATTGCGCAAGCGCCTGGCAGCTCCAGCCGCACCGAACATGCAAGCGAATTTACCTGGCTTTCCAAGCCGCCACAGCCTCAAGACGGCGCTCCGGCGTTAGCACCGCTTGGCGAACATAACGACGGCGAGTCCTTTCATTCTGCGGACGAGATTCGCGAGGAGCGTTTGCTGGCATTGCTGTCGGTACTCATTGCCTTACTGGGAATTGCAACCGGCTGGTTAATATTCAAGAAGCGCCCACTGCTTCAGTTGCCGAGCATTCTGGAAAACAAATACTACGTCGACGAGATTTACGACGCGACGATCATTAATCCAATCAAAGTCGGTTCGCGTGAAGGACTCTGGAAACTTTTCGATGTCGGCGTGATCGATGGCTTCCTGCATTCGCTAGGCGACGCTGTGACTGAAACCGGTAAAGTCGTTCGTCACTTGCAGGCCGGCTTCGTGCGCGGTTACGCAGCAATAATTCTGCTTGGCGCATTGGCCATTGTTGGCTTCTTTGCTTATTACGGCGTTCACGCTTTGCGGCCCTAGTTTATTTCGCACCTTAGGTTTATGCAGCAGCACTTACTGACCATAATCATCCTTCTACCCGTTGTCGGCGCATTCGCGACAGTCGGGTATAGCCTGCTGCCCAGCAAGCGCGAGTCAAACTACAAATGGATTGCGCTCGGTTTCAGCGTGCTGGATTTTGCGCTGTCGCTGTTACTAATTCGCGGCATCGGAGCGGGCACGAAGGATTTTCGCTTCGTTGAAGACGTGCTGTGGATTGGTTCGATAGGTGCGCATTACCACATCGGCGTCGACGGTATCAGCCTCTGGCTGGTGCTGCTGTCAACGCTCCTGATGCCCATCGCGATTCTTTCAAGCTGGACGGCAATTCAGAAACGTCAACTTTCGTATTACATGTTTCTGCTGCTGCTATCGAGCGCGATGGTCGGCGTCTTTGTTTCACTGGACCTGCTTCTTTTTTACCTGTTCTTCGAAGCGTCGCTGGTGCCGATGTTTTTCCTGATCGGAATCTGGGGCGGCGAACGCCGAATCTACGCGGCGATAAAATTCTTCATTTACACCTCAGTCGGCAGTTTGCTGATGCTCGTCGGCATCATCGCGCTTTACTACATGTTCGGTACTTTCGACTACACCACGATACTCGCGGCCTTAACGGGCGGGAAGGTCCTTGGTGATCGCGCTGAGTTTTGGCTGTTCCTGGCTTTTGCTTTTGCCTTTTGCATCAAGGTGCCGCTCTTCCCCTTGCACACCTGGCTGCCGGACGCGCATACGGAAGCGCCCACGGCCGGATCCGTAATCCTGGCCGGCGTGCTTTTAAAGATGGGAACTTACGGTCTTTTGCGTTTCAACCTCGGGCTCTTTCCGGACATGGCGCGAAAGTTTGCTCCGGTGATGATCACGCTCGCGGTAATCGGCATCATCTATGGCGCGCTGGTGGCGATGGTCCAGCCTGACGTGAAACGGCTGGTCGCTTATTCGTCGGTGAGCCACATGGGCTTTGTCGTATTGGGACTTTTCTCGTTCACCGAGTTGGGCATGCAGGGCGCGCTTTATCAAATGCTCAATCACGGCGTCTCGACTGGCGCGCTCTTTCTCTTTGTCGGCTTTATCTATGAACGCAGACACACGCGCCAGATCAGCGACTTCGGCGGGCTCTCGACGCCAATGCCGTGGTTCTCGACGTTCTTCGTGATCGCGTCGCTCTCGTCAATCGGCTTACCGTTTCTGAACGGCTTTGTTGGCGAATTTCTAATCATGCTTGGGAGTTGGACTTCGGTCGCGGTACAGCACGCCTGGATCGTTACGATGCTTGCCGGGACAGGCGTGATTTGGGCGGCCGTTTACATGCTCTGGATGTTGCAGCGGGTCGTGTTTGGCAAAGTCACGAATCCCGAGAACGCAAAACTCCGAGATCTCAATGCGCGTGAGATTGGCCTGCTGATTCCACTGCTGGCGCTGATGCTTTTCATGGGGGTCTATCCGCGCGTGTTTCTGGATCGATCGCAAGCAAGTGTGGCGGAAGTTAGAGCGCGGCTCGCTACGACGCGAGCGGGCGGCACCTTTGCGGCGGCACCCCCGACGAGGGATCAGCGCGAAGCGTTGGCTCCGTAGGAGCCGAATGTTTATAGAAACGACAACGAAACAGGAGGTCTGGAGCTCCGTAGGAGCGAAATGTTCAAGCGCTGACTAAATAGTCGGGAACCTCCCGCTCCTCCGGAGCTAAGCGAATCTGGGAAAGCTTATTTTCTATAAACATACCGTCCCTACGGGACTTTGAGAGTTGTAGTCGAACTGAATAATGAATTTCTTTGCTCTTCAATACACGACTCCGGACGTCAACCTCTGGCTGATTCTTCCCGAGCTCATCATCTGCATTGCCGGCGTGGTGGTGATGTTGGTCGATGCATTCGCGAAACCGGCGCAACGCTGGATCACGGGCGGTATTTCCATCGCCGGTCTGATTGCCGCGGCGGCGAGTTCCAGTTGGTTATGGCTTTCATGGCGTAGCGTAAGCGCAGCCTTCAACGGCATGATCGTTCTGGACGAACTGCGTCTAGGCTTCACCTTCGTATTTCTGGTTGTTTCCGGACTCACGATTCTGGTGTCGATGGTTTGGGTCGAGAATGAGCGACTGCCTGCTGGAGAGTTTCATTCGCTGCTGATGTTTGCAACGGCCGGCATGATGTTCATGGCTTCAGCAGGCGATTTGGTGATGGTCTTTCTCGGACTCGAAATTCTCTCCATCGCCACCTACGTCATGTGCGGTTTTCGCCGGACTGACGTCCGCTCCAACGAGTCGTCGATGAAGTATTTCATTCTCGGCTCGTTCTCATCGGCCTTTCTGCTCTATGGCATTGCCTTGACGTACGGCGCGACCTCGACCGCGGCGGGACTGCCGGGTACTACCAACATCGCTAAAATCGCCGAACGACTCCCTGACGCGCAATACCCGCTGCTGCTCTTCGCGGGCGCGGCAATGATGCTCGTGGGTTTTGGTTTCAAGATCGCCACCGCGCCTTTTCATGTTTGGACGCCGGACGTCTACGAAGGCGCGCCGACTCCAGTCACCGCCTTCATGGCTGCCGGGCCAAAGGCCGCCGGCTTCGCTTCCTTCATGCGAGTTTTTCTGATCGCATTTCCGTTCGTAGTGGCGACTGCAAACAAGGGCGTTCCGGGACAAATCCACGCGGCCTGGCTCGGCGCATTATTCGTGCTGGCGATCCTCACGATGACAGTCGGCAACGTAGCGGCAATCGCCCAGAACAATGTGAAACGAATGCTGGCGTATTCGTCTATCGCTCATGCCGGCTACGCGCTGGTCGGATTTATCGCGGCCGGCGCTGCTCCCGATCTGGAACACCGCAACGCCGCACTCGCCGCCGTGATTTTCTATCTCCTGACTTACGCCGTGATGAATCTCGGCGCTTTCGCCGTGGTACAACTGATCGCGCGCGCGTCCGACCGCCGTACGGAAGTGGAGGACTACAACGGCATTGGTTTTCAGTCGCCGTGGCTCGCGTTCTGCCTGTCGCTCTTCCTGCTTAGTCTGCTCGGCATGCCGCTGACGGCAGGCTTCATCGGCAAAGTCATGGTGTTCCGCGCGGCGCTTGATCAGGGCTATTACGTGTTGGTGGTTGTCGGCGTGCTTAACACCGCAGTCTCGGCCTACTACTATCTGCGCCTTATCATCGTTATGTTTTTCCGCGAAAGAACCACGGACTGGACCGCGCCGCAGATACCTGCAAGCGTCGGCCTCGCGCTGATCGTCACGATTGTCGGTGTTTTATATCTTGGTCTCTTTCCCGGCCGCGTTCTCAATGCGCTTCAGACAAAACCTCTCGCGCCGATATCGAGGAGGTAGCGT
>JBDUAQ010000029.1:0-23331 GCA_040004575.1 bacterium | reverse complement strand
TCAAGGCTTCGGATGATCCCAATGGTTTCATCTTCCAGTTCTGGGCCGGCCATCGTAATCCACGGATTCCACCAAATGGGCCGCCGACTGTTTCTGTCTCAGCATCCAGCGCTTCGATAACGCTGCCATGTCCGCCGGGAACGAGTTCGGAGAGTTGTCCCACTCCTGCGACAGAAGTACAGGTAACGGCCAGTGGCAGTGATCCGGATGGTGACCCGTTGGTTTATACATGGGCGATTGACGGGGGAACAAAATCAGCAGACGCCCAGTCAATCACCTGGAGCTTTTCTAGTCCCGGGACTTACAAAGCAACTGTTACCGTGGACGACGGTCACAGCCATACCGCGACCAATTTCACGACGGTTACAGTCGTGGCTTGCAGCGGTTGTGCGCCTCCGAGGGTGCCATGTCCCACCATTTCCGTGAGCTGTCCGGCTGATGTTCAGCAGGGTAACCCGATAGGGTTCAGCGCCTCAGTTAGTGGTGACGCAAACGTAACCTACAACTGGACAGTCTCAGCCGGCACAATCAGCGGCGGCCAGGGCACTTCATCGATTACGGTGAATACCGACGGGCTTGGTGGTCAGAATGTGACGGCGACCGTTGAGGTTGGTGGACTCGATTCTGCTTGCTCGAGGACAGCCTCGTGCTCGACAGGAATTATTACCGAGGCTTCACCGGCGGTGAAGTTTGACGAGTATGGCGACATCACCTTCAACGATGAGAAAGCCCGACTCGACAACTACGCCATCCAACTGCAGAACCAGCCGGGTTCACAGGGCTACATCATCGCTTATGGAACTTGCTCTGGTGATGGGCTCTGCACACACAAGAGCTGCATTGTGGCGCAAAAGCGTGCGGAGCGCGCCAAGGACTACCTGGTCAACACGCGCGGCATCGATGCTGGGCGCATCGTGACCGTAGACGGCGGTTGCCGCTCGGCAGTCGACGTTGAGCTTTGGGTAGTGCCAACCGGCGCAACGGCGCCAGCGGCCTCCGCGTCCGACGTTGTATCGCCTTGTCCGGACTGCAAAACGCCAAGGCCACCACGCCGTCGAGCCAGGACGCGGCGCGGGCGCGGTCGCATGGATGAGGAATAACAATAGACACGTTCGTGTCGTCTAAACACTGACGCGAACCTTCCGAAGCGGGCGATGTTCTCCCTTGCGAGGCATCGCCCGCTTCGCTTTTCTGGTCTCAGGAATTTTTTTCGCGGTTTTCGCCTGGATTGACGTTTTGGTAGGCTTGTTAAAGTTGCGGGATACAAATGCGAGAAATTATATTAAAATCACATGTTGCCCCAGGTACTCCACCAGAGGAGGAGGCAATTAAGAAAACATGAAAACTCGACTGCCAAATATCATTTTTATCGTCACTCTGTTGCTGATCGTTCCCCTGCGGTCTATTACCTTCGCTGCGGACGCGCCCGATAGCATTGCTGATCCTGGCAAGTACTCCGACGACTGGCGCGCGAATGGTCCCCCGGGAGGCGACGTGCGCAGTCTCGTTGTTGATCCGAACAATCCTGACCGGTTCTACCTTGGCACGCTCGACGCGCAGATTTACACTTCGGCCGACGCCGGAAAAAGCTGGGAGTTGCTCTACAACTTTAACAAGCCCAAACTTTTTGTCGATCACATCATCGTCGACCCGCGCGATTCAAAAACACTCTACGTTGCCACTCACCGGCATAAGGAACCTGGCGGGTTTTTCAAATCGACTGACGGCGGGCGAAAGTGGCGCGAGAGTCCGGAGCTGAAGAACGAAGCGTTGCATTCGCTGACTCAGTCCGACTCCAATCCCAATGTTTTGATTGCCGGCACTTTCAATGGCATCTTCCGCTCAGATAATTCGGGAGACTCCTGGACGCAACTGCCGACGTACAACACGCCCGGTTTGGTTCATGTCGAATCACTCGCGATTGACCCGCGGACTCCCAGCACGATCTATGCCGGCACCTGGTACCTGCCTTATAAATCCACTGATGGCGGGCAAAGTTGGAGGAACATCAAGAACGGAATCATCGACGACTCCGATATTTTTGCGATTGATATCGACCCCCGTGATCCCAACCACATAATCGCGTCTGCCTGTAGTGGAATCTACGAAAGCAGCGGCGGCGGCGAGAGTTGGACCAAAGTGCAGGGAATTCCATCGCAGTCGCGCAGAACGCGCGCCATCGTGCAACACCCGTCCATTCCCGGGCTGGTCTTCGCCGGCACCACTGAAGGGTTTTGGCGTTCAGAGCGCGGCGGCAAGGCTGACTCCTGGATGGTAACTACATCGAGACAAATCGAGGTCAATTCCATAGCTATTCATCCGTCGCGACCACAAACGATCTACATCGGCACTAACAACTACGGCGTAATGATCTCCACTGACGGTGGAAAAAACTTTGTTCCCACTAACGGCGGATACAGTGGCAGGTTTGCCAACGTGATCGTTGCCGATCGCGAGACGCCAAACCGAATCTATGCCGCGACCATAAATACAACCACCGGCGGTGGCTTTCTTTTTTTGAGCACTGACAATGGCGAAACCTGGCGACCGTCAATGCGCAGCATGCCTCCGCGTCTCATCACCTATTCGATCCGGCAGGACGCTCGTGATGCCAACCTGATCTATCTGGGTACTAACCTTGGTGTCTATCGCTCAGTTGATCGCGGAGCTTCGTGGGCGCCCGTTACGGCCCCGATCAAACCGATCCCGGCACCAAAAAGACGGGCTGGTAAAAAGCGAATTCCCGCGGTGGCGACGCAAAACGCAGCGGCTAACAATCTCACCGACACAATTCGCCGGGCTCAGCAGGCGTTGAACGCGGCCGGTTATAGCGTCGGTGTGCCGGACGGCCATGCAGGAACTCAAACGCTCAAGGCTCTGAAGGAATTTCAGGCAGATCGTCAATTGCCTGTGACCGGCAAATTCGACAGCGAAACGCTTAAGGCACTTAGGTTGACAAGTGGATCAGTCGACGAGTCTGTCACGCTTACCGATGCAGTTAACGCACTGGTCCAAACTGTGGACGTAGAAACTCAGCGGCCCGTTGTTCTGGCGGCGACTAACGCTGGCTTATATCGCAGCTTCGATCCGGCACAGGGTTGGCAGAAGCTGCCCTACGGCGCCAGCCTCGACCCTAGAACCAGTTGTGTCTCAGCGGATGCGCAGGATCCGAAAACAATCCTGGTCGGCACCGCTTCTTCAGGCGTTTTGATTTCGCATGATGGTGGAAAATCGTGGCAACACGTAGCCGGTGTTCCCAGCGACGCTCCGGTGAATACGATTGCTCTGGACCCGCAGAGTCCAAACAATATTTACGTCGGCACAAAACAGTCCTTCTATCTGTCACGCGACGGCGGCGTGAGTTGGAGCCGTCGCGGTGGTAACCTTCCGTTCGGCGATTTCACGAGTATCCTGATCAATCCCCGTAATGGAGACGAAGTCTTCGTGGGCAACGCTTATCAGACGGGCGAAATAGGTGGCGGTGTTTACCGGACGATCAATGGTGGACAAACCTGGGCGCGCATCGATCCCAAAGAGAATCGGCTACCGAGCCAGCGGATTTGGGCGCTCGCTTTTGATTCGCTGAATCAAAACACTCTTTTTGTTGGTTCTCACTCGGCAGGCATTTATGTAGTTCCGCGCGGCCTGAGTAACGTGTCGGCTGTTAGTCGTTGATCCGTTAGGTACACAAAAACTTTACCGCAAAGGACTTAGGCGCCGGTTACAATAGTATCAGCACCTTGACACGCGCTCATTCCGACGTGTACATTTCGATTCTACCCGGTAAGCGACTGGTGATTGTCGGACCAAGCGGGTGACTACGGGCGCGGCGGAAATCGAAACCAATAAAACCTCCTTTTCCAAATCTGAACGGCTCGCATTCCTCGCAAGCTTCAACCCCGATTATCGCCAAGGTCAACGAAGCAAGTGCCGCCTAAGCACTGTTCTTCGTTCGTCGGAATGGGCCAGAGGCTCGTGAGGCGAGTGGGATACGTGAATACGAACTTAGGGTGGGAAAATTTTCCGGGAGTGTTACAGGAGTCTGCATGGCTAGTGAAGAATCGAAGTTAACCAACCAGGAACCAACCAACGATAACCCCGTTACCAACGAGCAGAAGAGCTCGCCAGCTCCATCACCCGCACCAGCTACAAGTGATGCCAGTCCAGTGGTAGCCAACAACAACGACGACGACGATGAGCCCCGGGTCGCCGGCGACGTCGACTTCGGTCAATTGCTCGACCAGTTTGAGCAGGAGCAGGCCGCGCTGCAGGAGGGCGAGGTGGTCCGCGGCATTGTCGTGGGCATCAGCGAACGGGGCGTAGTAATCGATTTCGGGTACAAGTCGGAAGGGATTGTGAACCCGGCCGAGTTCACCGAGAACGGCGTTTTGTCTGTAAAGGCCGGCGACGAAGTCGACGTACTGGTCAAGAACATGGAAACGTCTGACGGCCTGCCAATCTTGTCCCGCGCCGATGCTGTACGCATGAAGGCCTGGGACGAGTTGGAGAAATCCTATCGCGACGGAACGAACATTAAGGGCCGGGTAATCGAGCGCATCAAGGGCGGGTTGCGTGTTGACATTGACGGAATCGGCGCCTTCTTACCCGGTTCACAGGTCGATGTTCGTCCCGTGCGTAATCTCGATTCACTTCGCAATCAGGAAATTGAAGCGAAAGTCATCAAACTCAATCGCAAACGCTCGAACGTTGTCTTGTCACGCAAGGCCGTTATTGAAGAAGAAAATGCCGGACGCAAAGGACACACGCTCGGACACATTGAAGAAGACATCGTAGTGGAAGGTCAGATCAAGAATTTGACTGACTATGGCGCCTTCGTGGACCTCGGCGGAGTTGACGGTTTGTTGCACGTCACTGATATGTCCTGGGGCCGTTTGCAAAATCCAAGCGAGCTTTTCCACGTTGGTGACAGCATTCAGGTCAAGGTCCTCAAGTTTGATCGTGATCGCGAACGCGTCTCCCTGGGTTACAAACAATTACTACCCGACCCCTGGTCCAGTGTGGAAGAGCGCTTTCCGGTTGGCGCGCGCGTGCCCGGCCGCATTGCCAGCGTGGCTGACTACGGCGCCTTTGTCGAGTTGGAGCCTGGCGTCGAAGGGCTGGTCCATGTTTCGGAAATGAGTTGGTCAAAACGCGTCAAGCATCCGAGTAAGCTGGTGAACCCGGGCGACGCAGTTGAAGTGGAAGTATTGAGCGTGGATCCCAAGGCTCGCCGCATCAGCCTGGGAATGAAACAGATTCAGGATAACCCGTGGCAAACGTTGCATGAACGTTACCAGGTTGGCACCCGCGTCCATGGTCGCGTAAGAAATCTGACTGACTTCGGCGCGTTCATCGAGATTGAGGACGGCGTTGACGGGCTCGTACACGTGTCTGACATATCGTGGTCGCGAAGAATCAAGCACCCGAGCGAAGTGCTGAAGAAGAGCCAGGAGATTGACGCCATAATCACCAGCATCGACGCAGAGAACCGGCGCTTGTCGCTTTCAATTAAGGACCTCGAGCCAAATGCCTGGGATCGCTTTGTGAATGAACATAAGCCCGGGGATGTGGTGCGCGGGAAAATCGCGCGCTTCGCAAACTTCGGGGCCTTCGTTGAATTAGACGACAACCTCGAAGGTCTTTGCCACATTTCGGAGCTTTCCGAAGAGCGAGTTGAAAAGCCGGAAGACGTTGTACAGCTTGGCCAGGAAATGGAATTCAAGATTCTGCGGATCGACAATGAAAGCAAGAAGATTGGATTATCGGCACGCGCGGTGGGCAAGGACGAGCCGGTCGTCGATGCGAAGGTCTATTCATCGCAGGTAGGCAGCGGCATGGCGTCTTTGGGAGAACTGGCAGGCCTGGCGAGACCAAGTGAACCCGAACCGAAGCCTGAGCCTGAATCTAAACCAGAACCGGAGGCAGCGACCCAGCCTGAATCTAAGGCGACCCCGGAGCCTGAACCTGAGTCTGCGGCGTCAAGCGAGCCTGAGTCCGCCGTGGAAACGGAAGCAGCAGCAGAGCCCAACACAGCGCCGGCGGACGAACCTGCGCCCAACGCGCAAGCCGCGGCAGAGCCTAACACCGCGCCGCAGGCGGATGCGCCTAAGAGGAAAGCAAAGCCGGCTAAGGACTCCGAGTAGCTTCCAGAATTCTCCCTGACGGACTATTCCGAGAGACTTTTAGATCGAGTTGTCCGTATTTGCTAAATCCGTTAACGCTGCATCTTGCCGCGCTTGATTGTTTTCTGATAGGGTACCGAGGTTGAACACACCTCGCAATTCTTAGTAGTAATGAACTATTGCTTCGCCACTTATTTCTTCTGTTAGATCTATCTTTCTCAACTGAGGTGTTGCATGACAAAAGCGGAACTCGTGGAAGACGTCGCGGAAGCGGCGGAACTTACCAAAAAAGATGCCGAACGATTGGTCGAGATCGTTTTCGAAAGCATTATCGAGACGCTCAATCAGGGTGAGAAGATCGAACTCCGCGGCTTCGGAAGTTTTCGCGTGCGCGAAAGAGGGGCGCGGCGTGGTAGAAATCCCAAGACCGGCGATCCGGTTAGTATTCCCGCCAAACGCGTTCCCTATTTCAAGCCCGGCAAAGAACTCAAAGAGTTGATTAACGAGCACAACACCCAAACGCCCGTTAGTACAGACGGCGCAGCGAGCGTCGTTTCAGACGACTCGCGCCAACCTCCCATCATGTAGGGTTTTCCCGCGACCAGGAGATTCAAGATTGGACAGGCTGTGGAGTCCCTGGCGTTACGAGTACATCGCTTCCGGTGGCGCTGCCGACTCGGAATCAAGCGGCTGCGTGTTTTGTAATATTCGCGACGACCCCGGCAGAGACGAAGCCAATTTCGTTGTCCACCGGGCGGCCCACAATTTTGTAGTTCTCAATATCTACCCTTACATCAGCGGGCACTTGCTCATCGTTCCCTACGAGCACGTTCCGGATCTCGACGCCGCCAGCAAGCAAACCACAGATGAGTTAATGGATCTGACGAAGCGTTGCCAAACAGCCCTGCGCGTGGCCTACCTGCCTGAGGGCTTCAATATGGGCATGAATCTGGGGAAAGCTGCCGGTGCGGGCATTGTGGACCACATTCATATTCACATCCTGCCGCGTTGGATGGGCGATACAAATTTCATGACGACTGTAGGTAACACGCGCGTCATTCCCGAAGACCTTCCGACCACTTATCAGAAACTGCGCTCAAGGTTCTAACCGATTCAGTTCGGACTGCAACTCTAGCGTTTCACAACCCTCCGGCTAACAGCTTCGTCTTCCACTTCGCCGGCTTCGTTTATTGGAACGTCTGCTGCTCGGTTGTAAGTGATCCCGCGCTCCTCGCTATCGATTTCGGCGGCTGGCAGTTTTGTTAGAGGTCCGGTCACTCGCGGTGGATTAAACCCGGGATAGTCGATGCGGGCGTGGTAGATCGCGGTTAAGGCGCTGATCATGGCCTCGCGAATTCTGGTTATCTCCTGAAGCGTCAAATCGCATTCATCGAGCTGACCGTCAGTAATTACAGCGTCGACAATCTTAACTACGATGATGCGAATGTTCTCCGGATCGGGTCGAGCGAGCGAGCGTGCCGCCGCTTCGCAGGAATCCGCCAGCATCATTATCGCTGCCTCTTTGAATTGCGGCTTCGGACCAGGATAGCGAAAATCCTTCTCTTCGATTACTTCACCGGGCTTAGCCAGGCTCTGCGCTTTGCGGAGAAAGAAATGCAGCGTGCGCGTGCCGTGATGCTGGGGAATAAAGTCAGCAATCTTCTTCGGGAGACTAATTTCTTTGGCGAGCTTCTGGCCATAGGTAACGTGGCTAATGATAATCCTGGCACTCTGCGTCGGGCGCATATGATCGTGAGGGTTATCGCCCTGCTGGTTCTCAACAAAGTATTCCGGCGCCGCGACTTTTCCGATGTCGTGGTAGAGCGCCCCGATCCGTGCCAGTAGCGGATTAGCGCCGACCGCGCGGCAGGCGTCTTCGGCTAGTTGTCCTACGGCATGCGAATGCTGGTTCGTACCCGGCGCGCGCAATGCCAATTGGCCCAGCACCGGCAAATCAGCATTCGAAAGTTCGAGCAGCTTTACGTCGGTTAGAATCCCGAACAGCGATTCGTTAATGGGCAGGCCACCCGCCGCAAAGATTGCCGTCAACAAACCGCCAACAAAACCGCAGCCCGCCGCCAATAGCACGGCATTCAGCGTGAAGGGTTGTTCGGCATAAGCAATTAGCGCAAGGGCCATCACGGCATTTACAACGCCAACCAATAGGCCGGCAAGCGTAACCGACTGTCGCTCTCTATATCTGCCGATCCCGTACACCGCCGCGGCACATGAAATCATGGCAAAGAGCGACTGCTGTATTCCGGTGGGCGCCAGCATGCCGGCAAATAACGCAGTGACGATGCCGGTGAGGAAGGCCAGTTGCGTGTCGACTAACATAACGACCAAGAGCGAAGCCGCCGCGAAGGGAATTGCAAAATTCCAAAGCGTGGGATCGTTGAAAGGCGCGGTCTTCATGCCGTTGGCAACGCTATCGCTAAGCGTGAAGCCGACGCGCATGAACGCTGTCTCCATCACGATTGCGGAGCCAACCAGTGCAAACGCCCGTCGCTTCGAAAGGGACAACGCAGACACAGCGCTGCGGTGTTCAGTAAACTTCCACACCGCCCAGTAGATCGCAAACACTATCAACAACAGTCCAATCAGATTGTGCCAGGGCCGCCCCGCGTGCCCGGTTGTTTTCAAGGCAGCAAGTTGGGCCAGCATTGTGGGCGTGACGGTATCTCCCTCACGCGCGATCGACTGATTGCGTTTGATTGAGAGCGTTACTGCCTTAATCTTATTGGCTTCGGTTTCACGCGCCGTAGCCGTCGCTGTTTGATCAAGGATCACGTTTGGGCGGATCAAGGGAAGGATGGCGGCGACTAATGCTGATCTTTGTTCCTGGGACCAGCCGGGTAAGTTGAGAACCTTTAGTTCAAGCTCCTGTCGCGCCGCGCTGAGCGAGAGCATCCGCGTTCGTGGCGCCGGCATGATCATTTGGGCGGAGGGGTTACGAACGTCAACCAAAACGATTTCCTGATTCAGGCGATCAGCCTCGGCATCGTCGTAAATATACTTATCCCCGGTCTCGCGAATCAGCGCCGCCAGTCGATTCAGATCCTCTTCGTTGAAGTTATGAGCGGTTAGCGCACGCGCAACTCCGGCTCCGCCTTCACCGCTCCAGGTTAGAGCCTTACCCGGCGTCTTCGCTTCGGTCTGCTTCTTCAGTTCTTCCCAGGCGGCGCGAAAACTTCGCGCTGAGCTTTCGCCACGCGTAGAGTCAAAATTAAAGATCGGCCGCGTAGCCTGCCGCGCCGCATTGCGGCGTTTCTCTGTTTCGACGATATCGAAGCCATTAACATCCGCGCGCGCGACTACGTTTCCGCGTATGACCTCGCCTTCGCGATAGTCTTGCGAGTACCCGGACGAATAACTATTGACCAGCAGGGGGACGGTGACGACTACCAGAAAACCGAACCCGATAAGAAGACGGGTGCGTGGTTTGAATACCTGGAAGGGACGCACTACGTATTGTGCAGCAACGTCGCGGGCGCGGCTAAACGGAGTTGTGAATGGGGGACGAAGGGCCATCTGGTTTTATGCGATTCGCGAGACGCGCGCCGTATCGAAATTTTTGCCGTTGGACAAACCCAGGTCCTGCGCAAGCATTTGTCCGGCTTTTTCAAGCAGCGGCGGCAATGTCTTCCGATCAGTTGCTGAAATAGCTACGACCTCGCGCTCACCGCCCTGAGCGAGTTGACGCGAAATCCCCTGGAGCGTGTCGATGTCAACCAGGTCCGCTTTGTTGAGTGCCAGGATTGAAGGAATCTGAGCAATATGGAGTTCTTCCAGAATTCGTTCGACCGATTGAATCTGTTGTTGCCAGCGCGGGTTGGAAATGTCTACCAAATGGATCAGCAAGGTGCTGTCGCCGATCTCCTCAAGCGTTGCGCGGAAGGCAGAGAGCAGGCCCGGCGGCAGGTCACGGATGAAGCCCACGGTATCGTTGATGATTATTTCCTGCTCCCGCGGCAGCCTCAGCCGGCGCGAAGTGGGGTCGAGCGTCGCAAACATTCGCTGCTCGGCGCGCACTTCGCTGTTCGTGAGCGCGTTTAGCAGCGTCGACTTGCCCGCGTTGGTATAGCCAGCGATTGAAACAACCGGAAGTTGATTTCGGGTGCGCACCTTTCGGCGTTCGTGTCGTCGCAGTCGTTGCGTCTCAATTTCTTTTTCCAGTCGGTTGATACGATCGCGAACACGGCGACGATCCATCTCGAGTTTTGTTTCACCCGGACCACGACCGCCGATGCCACCGGCAAGCCGCGAGAACGCCGAATCCTGTCCGGCAATCAAGCGCGGCAATAGATATTTCAACTGCGCGAGCTCGACCTGGATTTTGCCCTCGCTGGACTGTGCGCGCTGGGCAAAGATGTCCAGGATGAGTTGGGAACGATCGATGATCTTTAGGTCGGTGGCTTCTGATAGCGACCTTACCTGCGCCGGAGTCAATTCGCGATCGAAGACCAGCATGTCGGCCCCCAACTGAAGCGAGCGAATCAGCAGCTCGTCAAGCTTGCCACGTCCGAGCACGGTGCGCGGGTCGATTGCCTGCCGTCTTTGAATGACCTTGTCCTGTACGACAATTCCTGCGGAAGTCGCAAGCTCCTGCAATTCCGCCATCGATTCTTCAGCGTCTGCAATCGGTCCGGTCGTAACGCCTACGAGGATCGTGCGGTCTTTCAGTCCGTCTTTCCGCGAGACGCGGCGGTTGCGCGCCATCTCCTGTTCGAGAGATTCGATCAGGTCGAGAAAATCGACCTCGAGCTGGGAAGCGATCTTGGGCAGCAGGAAAGCGTAAGGCTCCTGGCCATTCCCATTGTGCACGTCGACCGCCGCCATCGGCAGGAGGTGTGCGGCGCTGACCAGACCCGGCAGACCATCGTTGGGGTTCACATCGATAGCGACCATCAAGTCAAGCCGGAGCAGCGCGAGGTCAGTAAGGTCGTCCTGCGTAAGGCCTTCGCCTCTGAGGTGAGTGTGCACGCAGCGTAACCCGCGAAAGCGATCGACTGCGACACGAATGCGTTTGAAGTCTGGAAGCTCGATGCGTCGATTATCACCCACCATCACGTATTCAACATGACCACTGCGATCGATCAGCGCGCCGATTTGTCGACGTATCTCGTGGGACAGCTCGGCGAGTTGGCGCGCAAACTCCGGTGTGAGTATTTGGTGCGGGTCGATCCGCCTGGTGTAGAGCTTTTCTATGCGGCGAAGTTGATTCGGCTTGAGGCCTGCGGTGTTTCCGATTACGTCCTTGATGGTTCTTGCCCTCCAGTCACACAGTTAACCAAGGCTCGCACGGCAAGCCAACAACTTCCCGACTGCTCAGCGATTGGACTCGGGTTGAAGTTACAGGAGGAGTGATGCGGGCCGTGGGTTTCCGACGCCAGTGATTACTCTCGATGTTGCTCTGCGATATCGCTTCGCTTAGTCGCTTGAGCATTAGAATATTTTCTTTGCCCCGGTCCCCTACGCGCTGGAAATAAATCCGATTATTCCGTAAGAAGCCGCTTTTTGCAGGTCGGATTATACCATAGTGACCGCAAGGCAACAGGAAAGACTGGGGTCGCGGTTGGGGGATTGGGCTTGCGCAGCGCAAAGTCAGAACCGGGAGCGGTAGCGACCGGGTCGGCCTTTCCTTAATCGCGCTGCTGATGTGAGCTAACCCGGTCGCTACCGCTCCCGGTTCTGACTTCCTCGACCCACCGTGCAAATCTCGACTCGCCAATTTCCCGCGTTAGACACGACCTGAGCCTCGTCGTATGATGAACAGCTTTTGCGCGCCATCGGATTGGAGCGCGGCAGACAAGTGACGATTTGCTATCAAAGTTATGAGCAAGGCTGTAAGAATCCTTCGCATTGATCCGCAGCTTGCGCTTCCCGGCGCTGAGGTGACGATTGACTGCGAAAACCTGGACACCAGCGATCCAACTCTCTGTGCGGTTTGGTTTGGCAAGCAGCGCGCGCCAATCGTTGCCTTATCGCCTCGGCGTGTGCTGGCAATCGTGCCGGAGTTGAAACAGAGTGGCCTGACTGAAGTAAGCGTTGAGAGCAACGGGAAACGCAGTGAAGGCGCGACAATCGGAATAGGAAAGCAACTCGCCGAGGACCTTCATCCGGTCGCTAATCCTGCCTTCGATCCTGACGACGGCTCGCTTTTTGTAACTCGCTCAGGCTCGCGTGGTGAACAGTTACCAGTAACAATTTTTCGCATCGATGTGAGCGGCGAGCTTACGGAATTCTCGGGCGACATTACCAATCCCACCGGCATTGCGTTTGACAGTTCCGGACAGATGTTCGTAAGCAGCCGCATGGACGGCACGGTCTATCGCATCACGCCGTTCAAAGAGGCCGTGCCCTTCGCCAGCAATCTCGGGGTGGCCACGGGTATTGCTTTCGACGCAGCGGACACGATGTATGTCGGCGATCGGACCGGCACGATTTACAAAGTGAACGGCATTGGCGAAGAGAGTGCCTGGGCCCAAGTCGAACCGTCAGTCTCCGCTTACCACCTCACGTTCGGTCGTGACGGGGATTTATATGTGACTGGCCCGACGGTCGCGAGCTTTGATTCTGTCTGGCGCGTTAAGCCGAATGGCGACGTTAGTGTCTTCTACAGAGGTTTGGGACGGCCGCAGGGACTTGCGTTCGACAATCTTGGAAATCTCTGTGTCGTGGCTTCGATGCGCGGCCGGCGAGGCATCGTGCGCATTTCTCCAGACGGAGCAGACGCGGAGATGTTCGTCGCCGGCATGAATCTCGTCGGTCTTGCTTTCAGTGTGACTGGCGACCTGGCAGTGGCTTCGACTGACTCAGTCTATAGTCTGGAAGTTGAAAAGTGAGGCGATCGCCCTCGATAAGCCACGGGGCGCTGGCTTGGATAGCCGCCGGTCTTGAAGTATGGTGAATGCATGATCCGCGTCGCACTGGAGGGAAACGTTAATTGGAAGTGAATGCCAATTTGGTTGGCGAGTTTGTTCTTAGCATGGTCGCATTCCTTTTCTCCGCGTCAGTGCATGAATCGGCCCACGCCTGGACATCCAGCTATTTTGGCGACGATCTGGCGCGCTCGCAGGGCCGGATAAGTCTGAATCCCATAGTACATATCGATCCGATTGGCACCCTATTGCTCCCGGCTATCGCATTCTTCACACACATCCCGGTGATCGGCTGGGCAAAGGCCACGCCGGTGAATCCCCTCGCATGGCGAAATAAACGGGTTGCTAACTTCTGGGTCTCGGCTGCAGGTGTTATCTGCAATTTCATTATGGCGATAATTGCAGGCATCGCCATTCGCTTACTCTATAGTTTTGGCGTAGTTGATGTTGGCAACGGGCACAACTGGTTGATACCCGCTGCAAGTGGTTCAATGATTGCCGTCGGCGCTGTTAGTTTGCTTCAGACCTTCTTCGTGATCAATATCATGCTTGGAATCTTCAACCTGCTACCGATTCCGCCACTGGATGGCAGTGGCATTCTTGCCAGCTTGCTTCCCCCAAGCTTTGAGGAGGGGATGGAGCAGTTGCAGCGGTTTGGTTTTTTGTTACTAATCATTGCGGTATATACCGGTGTGGTCAGCAAGATTCTGGGCTTCTTTTATCCGATCGCAGTGAACTTGGTATTCCTTGGAACAGGCATTAGTTTTGGTTAAATGAAACGAATTTTCAGCGGCGTACAGCCAACCGGCAACGTACATCTGGGAAACTACCTGGGCGCTTTGCGAAACTGGGTTACGCTGCAACACGAATACGAGAGTTTCTTTTGCATTGTCAATCTTCACGCGATCACCGCGCGGCAGGATCCAAGGCTGCTTGCTGAGAAAACCAGGGAACTCGCTCGCATTTACGTGGGCGTAGGGATCGATCCGGAGCTTTCAACCATCTTCATTCAGTCAGACGTTGCTGAGCATGCGGAGCTAACCTGGGTGCTCAATTGCATCGCGCGCATGTCTGAACTGGAGCGAATGACTCAGTTTAAGGACAAAGCGCGCAAGCAAAACGAGAATGTGGGCGTTGGAATGTTTGATTATCCGGTGCTGATGGCATCCGACATTCTCCTTTACCACACTGATCTTGTCCCCGTCGGTGAAGATCAAAAGCAACACCTTGAACTGACCCGCGATTTAGCCATACGATTCAACCGCGACTATGGCGAGACGTTTCGTATTCCTGAGCCGTTCATTCCCAAGGTAGGAGCGCGGATCATGTCGTTGTCTGATCCCGCAAACAAAATGTCGAAATCAGACGACGATGTAAACGGCTGCGTGCGTCTGCTCGATGATGCCGATAGCATTCAGCGCAAGTTCAAACGCGCGGTGACCGATTCGGGAACTGCGATAAAGTTTGATACATCGCGTCCGGCGATTACAAACCTGTTGACAATCTATCAGTTACTAACCGGGCAATCACCGGAGCAGGTCGAGGCGCATTTCGCGGACAAAGGTTACGCGCAATTGAAGCAGGAGCTGGCCGACGCGACGATCGCGTTTCTCGAACCGCTGCAAAGGCGCGTGCAGGCGATAGACGATCGTGAGTTAACCGTCATCATGGAGCAGGGCGCTGCCAAGGCCCGAGGAATCGCGAGCGAAACGCTCGCTATGGTCAAGGAGAAGTTGGGGATAGCCGGTGTGAGCAAGTAGCCGCAAATGCCGGCGAGGATATAAATGGACGAAACGTCAGAAGCAAGCGCGGCGCAAAAAGCTACCGATGAATCCGGAACGCCCGAGCAGCCGGAACACGCCGATCAAACAGGCGGCCCGATAGATGTCACCGGCTCGTCGCCGGAGATCGTTCCCGATAACATTACGGACGATCTCAAGATTGTGATGGGCGAGTTCGACGGGCCTTTGGATCTCTTGCTTCACTTGATTCGTCAGGAACAGATCAATATTTATGACATTCCGGTTGCGCGCATAGCCACGGAATACCTGCGTTATCTACAGATAATGCAGGAACTTGATATCGCCGTCGCCGGCGATTTCCTGGTCATGGCGGCAACGCTAATCGAGCTCAAAACGCGGATGCTGCTGCCGCGCGATCCCTTCGCGGCGCCGGAAGAAGAAGACGATCCGCGGCGCGAACTGGTGGATCAGTTGCTCGAATACCAGAAGTACAAAGCCGCAGCGCAGATGCTGTGGTCACGCGCCACCGTTGAGCGCGCCGTTTTCAAGCGAGCCGAGATCGAGACTGATAAGAACAATCCGGAGGTTACAGTTGGATTGTTTGATCTGTTGAAAGTGTTCCAGGAAATTCTCACGCGGCACAAAGAAGAAGTGCTGCTGGAGATAGAGCGCGAGGAAATTTCCATGGCGGAGATGCTGGAGCGCTTGCGAAATATGGTGATGTCCGCAGGTGAAGTTAATCTGCGAGTTTTCTTTGAACAGGCGCGCTCGCGCCGCGAACTCGTGGTTGCGTTCCTTTCGGTGCTGGAGCTGGTGCGTACGGCTGACGTTAATTTAATTCAGAAAACAACGTTTGGCGATATCGTTGTCAGAGTTGCGAGTTAGTTTGATAGCGGTCTGGTTTAGTTTCTCTGTGTCACCTCAGTGCTCTCTGTGTCTCTGTGGTGGACATTTTGTTGGCGGTTTACCCACCACTGAGACAGAGAGCACACGGAGACTGCACAGAGAGGCTCTCGTAAGGAACAGCTATTTAGTTAGTTGATAACCAACATGACTGAAGAGAACGAAGACAACAATTTGGAAACAACGCTGGATGAGGCGGCGCTCAACGAGGAAGCCAGCCGCGAGCTCGAAGCGTTGGTCGCCGCAGAAGCGCCGGCGGTCGAGACGGAAGCGTCGGAAGACTCGGGGACTTATGTAGTTCAAAATGCGGCAGAGCGCCGGGGCGTCATTGAAGCCCTGATTTATGTTTCCGAGGAGCCGCTGGGTGCGAAGGTGATTGCGGACGTGCTACGGGAGGATCGTGCGGTGGTAGAGGAAGCTGTCGCTGAGCTGGCGAAGGAGTTCAACGGAAGAAACGGAGGACTGCAACTGCGCGAAGTCGCCGGTGGCTGGCAATTCGCTACCCGTCCCGAATACCACGAGCATGTGCGCGCGTATCTGAAGTCACGGCCTAGCGCCAAGCTCTCAATTGCATCGCTGGAAACGCTGGCCGTGATTGCTTACAAGCAGCCGGTCACCGTGCCGGAGATTCTGGAAATCCGCGGTGTGCAATCGCCGTCGTCGGTTAAGACATTGCTTGATAAGAAACTAATTGTAGCCAAGGGGCGGAAGGATACGGTGGGCCGTCCAATGATGTATGGTACCTCGAAAGAATTCCTGCTGCAGTTTGGGTTAAAGGACCTGGGCGAGTTGCCGAGCATGGAGGATTTTCAGGACTTGGCTGGCGGGGAAGGCTAGGAGCAGGAGGCAGGGGCAGGAGGCAGGAGGCCGTCTGGCGATTAATGCGGGTTTGTCCCGCCACCTGCTCCTGCCTCCTGCCGACTAAGTGTTATGCAAGAGAGACTACAAAAACTGATAGCGGCGGCCGGCATTGCATCGCGTCGTCACGCCGAACAGATGATTTCTGCGGGTGAAGTTACCGTCAATGGAAAGGTAACGACCGAGCTCGGAACTAAAGCCGATCCGGAAGTCGATCACATAAAGGTTCGCGGTAAGCTCATCAATCCGGTGCTGCAACGGCGCGAAAAAGTTTACGTGCTACTCAATAAGCCCAAAGGTTACCTTTCCAGTGTTACAGATCCAGACGGACGTCCTACTGTTTTAGAACTTTTGCCTGAGTCGCTGGGCCGGCTCTATCCCGTCGGCCGCCTCGACTTCAACACGGAAGGCTTGTTGTTGTTAACCAACGACGGCGACTTCACCAACTTCATTACGGCTGCCCGCAATAAAGTTGAAAAAGTCTATGAAGGAAAGGTGAAGGGGATTCCCGATGAAAAGGCGATTGAACGCTTGCGGCGAGGCGTCACGCTCGAGGACGGCACGCGCACGGCCCCGGCGAAGATCAGAAGAGTTGGCGAGACAGAAAACAATTCCTGGTTTGAAATCCTGCTTCATGAAGGGAAGAACCAGCAGATCCGTCGCATGTTTGATCTAATCGGACATTCAGTGATCAAGTTGCGTCGTTCGCGCATTGGGTCGCTCAGAGATGATGAGTTGAAGCCCAAGCATTGGCGCCGGCTGTTACCCGAAGAGGTGAAGCTGCTCATGCAGAAGCGACCTCCGGCCAGGACAAAACCGGCAACCAGATCGAGGGCCGCCGGTCACAGTTCGTCGCGGCATTGAGGTAGAATACGGGTTCAGAGTTTTGACGATTTGTTGTTGTAGACAGGCATTCCGGCCTGTCAGGTCTGACAGTCGGGAATGCTTTTGTTGTGTTTAGTTAACAGGAACAAGCATGGAATTTGAACTAACTGAAGAGCAAAAACAGGTCAAGCAAAGCGTGCGCGAATTTGCCGAAGCTGAAATCGCGCCGCACGTGATGGAGTGGGACGAAGCGCAACATTTTCCGATTGAGTTGCAGCCAAAACTCGCCGCGCTGGGATTAACTGGAGTTCTTTTTCCTGAAGAGTATGGCGGCGCGGGCATGGGCTACATTGAGTACGCCACGATCATCGAAGAGCTCTCGCGCGTTGACGGTTCAGTTGGTATTTCGGTAGCCGCACACAATTCGCTCTGCTCGAATCACATTTATCAATTTGGAACAGAACAGCAAAAGCAAAAATTTCTGGTGCCGCTGGCCAGCGGAAAACATCTGGGCGCCTGGGGCTTGACGGAACCCAGCGCCGGCTCAGACGCGTCGGGAACACGCTCGACCGCGGTAAAGAAAGACGGCGGTTGGATTGTAAACGGCTCCAAGAACTTCATCACCCACGCAATACATGCCGACACTTGCGTCGCGGTTGCCGTCACCGATCGCGCCAAAAGGAGCAAGGGGATTTCGGCGTTCATCTTTGAAAAGGGAATGGCTGGCTTCTCGCCGTCGAAGAAGGAAAACAAGCTCGGCTTGCGCGCGTCGGAAACAGCCAGCGTTGTCTTCGAAGATTGTTTCGTGCCGGACGAAAATCGGCTGGGTGAAGAGGGTCAGGGGTTTGTAAACGCCATGGAGGTCCTTGATGGCGGACGGATATCGATAGCCGCGCTGGCAGTGGGCATCGCACAGGGCGCTTACGAATCGGCGGTGCGTTACGCAAAAGAGCGGCAGCAGTTTGGTAAGCCGATTTCAGAGTTTCAAGCGATTCAGTTCAAGTTGGCTAATATGGCCATGCAAATTGATGCGGCGCGGCTGCTGATGTATCGCGCGGCGTGGCTGAAGGACACTGGCCGGAAGGTAACGAAGGAATCGTCGATGGCCAAGCTGTTCGCATCGGAAGTTAGCGTGAACGTTTGCGAGGAAGCGATTCAAGTGCACGGTGGCTATGGTTACACCAAGGACTACCCGGCGGAAAAATACTGGCGCGACTCGAAGCTCTGCACTATAGGCGAGGGAACTTCCGAGATTCAGCGAATTATCATTGCGCGAGAAATTCTGGAGCAGGCTGGTTAAGCCAAGTGAGTTCGGCAAACAACAACAAGTCACTAGTCGAGCGAATCGCGGCCGGTGACACGCGCGCCGTAGCGCGTGCAATCTCCAAGGTTGAAGATGTTTCTAAAGATGCAGCGCAGTTAATGAAGCAAGTGTTTCCGTTGACTGGCCGTAGTCTGATCATCGGAATTACGGGCGCTCCCGGCGCGGGTAAGTCGTCGCTGGTGGATAAACTGGCGCTGCTCTATCGCCAGCAGGGTGAGCGAGTCGGAATAGTTGCAGTTGATCCTTCGAGTCCATTCTCGGGCGGCGCAATCCTGGGCGACAGGATTCGCATGCAGACGTTAGGACTCGATAGTGGAGTCTTCATCCGCTCGATGGCGACACGTGGGAATCTGGGTGGACTGGCGCGTTCCACAGTCGATGCCGTTTCCATACTTGACGCTGCGGGCTATGGCAAGATCATCATTGAGACCGTGGGTGTGGGGCAGGACGAAGTTGAAGTAGTAAAGGCTGCCGATATTTCCGTGGTCGTTTTGGTGCCGGGAATGGGCGATGATATTCAGGCCATCAAAGCCGGCATCATGGAGATAGGCGATATTTTCGTTATCAACAAGGCGGATCGTGAAGGCGTCCTGACTACCGAAAAGGAATTGGAAGCGCTGCTTTCGTTGGCAACGCGCGACGACTCCTGGGAGCCGCCGATCGTGAAGACGGTAGCTACTGAGAGCAAGGGAATTGCCGAGTTGGCGGCTGCGATTGAGAAGTATCGAACCTTCCATTTGCAGACGGAATCAGGAGACGACCGGCGGAGGGCGATAGCCCGCTGGCGCATTCTGGAGTTGCTACGCGAACGCCTGGTGACGCAGACTCTGGAGTCGGACTCTGCTGCCGCGAAACTAGACCGGCTGGCCGGGGAAGTTGCCAGCCGTCAAAGAGACCCTTATTCTGCGATGGAAGAATTGTTGGGAGGAAGTCAGTAGCCAGTGGTCTGTGGCCAGTGACCAGTTTCAACACAGTGAAATTACGTTTCCGACTGACCACTGACTACTGACCACTGACACCTGTTTTATGAACGTCGATCACATTGGCATTGCGACTCACCAACTCGACGAAGCGCTCGCGCTCTGGCGAGACGCGCTCGGGTTGCAGGTAGAATTCACCGAGGACGTACCGTCACAGGGCGTCCGCGTCGCAATGTTGCCGGTGGGTGAAACGCATATCGAACTGCTCGAGCCGCTCAGCGAAACTTCTCCGGTAGGAAAGTTTTTGCAGAAGCGCGGCCCTGGGATTCATCACATTGCGATAAGGGTGACTGACATTCGCGCGTCGCTTGCAAGCTTGAAGGAGAAGGGAACCAGGTTGATTGACGAGACGCCGCGCACGGGCGCCGGTGGTTGTTTGGTTGCCTTTGTTCACCCTGCTTCAGCCAATGGTGTACTACTTGAATTAGTCCAGCACGATTAGAATTTATTTTTTTTGGGAAAGGGATAATTATTTTGAGTTCAATTAAAAAAGCCTGGATTGCGGCCGCTGTGGCTGTCATATTTGCTGGCGGATTAATCTTCTGGCAGGTGAAGGCGAGGCGCTCTGAATTCCTCACCAACGTCTCCGCCGAAGACATGGCGCTGATTGCTGAAGATCAGCCGCCACAATTTCGCGCCCGTCTCGCGACAGACGAAGCGACGCGCAAGAGTTTTGCCGAAAATTTGCGCCAACTGCTCGCGGTGGCCGAAGAGGCTCGCCAAAAGGGCATCGCCAACAAGCCTGAAGTAAAACGCGAACTCGAGCTGATCCGGGCTGTGATAATCGCCAAGAACTACTTCAAATCGCTGAACACCGGTCCTGCCGGCCCGAATATCTCCGACGCCGAAATCGAAGAGTTTTTCAAGCAACCAGCCAACAAGGCGAAGTTTGATCAATTCATAAATGACGCTAAGGCGAAGAACCCTCAGCTCGCCTCAGGCGAAATTCCCGAAGAACAACTTAAGCAGGTAAAGCATCAGCTCGGACAGATACTGATCGGCGAACAGCGCGGCAGCGCCGCCGGAAGCGACAAGCAGCGGTCAGTCGAATTGCAAGTAAAGCTTGAGCAGGCTCGGGTACTGGCCCAGACTTATGCGGAGGAGCAGCTGAAAGACAAGATGACTGCTACTGACGCCGAGGTTGATGAGTATCTCAAGCAACATCCTGAGCTGGATAGCAGCAGGCAGAATCGCAGCAAGGCAGAGGAAGTATTAAAGCGCGTGCGCGCCGGTGAAGACTTTGCAAAACTCGCCAAGGAATTTTCCACTGATACCAGCAACAAAGACAAGGGTGGCGACTTAGGCTGGTTTGGCCACGGCCAGATGGTTCCCGAATTCGAGCAAGCGGCATTTGCGTTAAAACCGGGGCAGATTAGCGACCTCGTTGAGACGAAGTTTGGTTTTCACATTATCAAGCTCGAAGAACGTAAGACGGAGAAGAAGGACGGCAAAGACGAAGAAAAAATACACGCTCGTCACATCCTCATCGGCGATACCGCGGGCGAAGGCGCGAATCCGTTTGCTCCGCCACAATCCGGCCGCGACAAAGCGCGAGCCGCTGTCGAGGAGGAGAAGCAGAAGAAAGTCCTAGACGAGATGGTGAAGCGTTCGCATGTCACTGTAGCTGAAAACTTCACGGTGAAGATGCCGGAACAGCAGCAGCCGCCTCCAGGACTGCCGCCGGGAGTGGGGCCAGGCTTGGAACAGTCCGGGCAGCCGCAACCAGTCGAGCCGTCGCAAAACCCACACGCGCCCAAGCCGGACGCTGAGAAAAAGAACGAACCTAAACCGAAAAAGAAATAGCGCGGGCGGTAGGTGGCGAAAATGCAGTTTGGCGATTACCGCGTGGAGATCATTCCCGACACCGAATTTCGCCTCGATGGTGGCGCAATGTTTGGCGTTGTGCCGCGGGCTCTCTGGTCGAAGGTTTGCCCACCCGATGAAGAGAACCGCATCACGATGAACATGAACTGCGTGTTCATCGACACGGGTAAAGAACGGATACTAATCGAAACCGGAATTGGCGAGAAGTGGTCTCAGAAACACACCGCGATGTTTGGCATCACGCGCCAGCGAGCGTTGGCCGATTCGTTGCGGTCGGTCGCTGGGGTTGAACCGGATAACATCACCATCGTCATCAATACTCATCTCCATTTTGATCATGCCGGCGGCAACACGAGGCTAAACGGAAGCGGTGAAGCGGTGCCCGCGTTTCCAAATGCCAGATACTTCGTTTCGCGTGGCGAAGTAGAACACGCAGAAGTTCCCAGCGAGCGCGACCGCGCGAGTTATCTACCAGAGAACTGGCGACCCCTCGTCACCAGTGGTCAGTTGGAATTGAAGGATGCGAACTACGAAGTGGTGCCAGGCCTGCGAATGGAAACGTATGCCGGTCACAATCGATCGATGCAGTGTTGGCGGCTCGATCGCAAGGGGCAGACACTGTTTGGCTTCGCGGATCTTGTGCCGATGCGAGCTCATGTCCCTTTTGCCTGGATCATGGGCTACGATCTTTATCCGGTAGAAACGCTGGAAACGAAGAAGAAACTTTTGCCGCAGGCGGCGCGAGAAGGCTGGGCGTGTTTGTTCTATCACGATCCGGAGGAGCCGCTTTGTAGTCTAATCGAAGATGAGGGGAAACTACGCGCAGTTCCCATCGAGCGAGTCAACTAAACGATCAAGCAAATGGAAACAGTGAAAATCGGAATCATTGGCGGCAGTGGACTCTATCAGATGCCTGAGCTTAAGGACGTTGAGGAGATTGTCGTAGACACTCCTTTTGGTTCTCCGTCAGATGCGTTTATCGTCGGCACGCTGGAGAACAACCGGGTTGCGTTTTTGCCACGCCACGGACGCGGTCACCGCTTTACGCCTACCGAACTTCCATTCCGGGCAAACATCTACGGGATGAAGTTGCTGGGCGTTGAGCGCATCCTTTCGGCGTCAGCAGTTGGTTCGCTTCGGGAAGAGTATGCGCCGCTCGATATGGTTATTCCCGATCAGTTTTTTGATCGCACGCGGGCGCGCGCCCGCGAGTCAACTTTCTTTGGCGCGGGAATCGTGGCTCACGTCGCCTTCGCCCATCCTGTCTGTGAGGAATTGGGAGACGTACTGGAAGCGGCGTGCAAGGTTACTGAGGTCAGGGCGCATCGAGGTGCGACCTATCTGTGCATGGAGGGTCCGGCATTTTCTACGAAGGCCGAGTCTGAAGTTTACCGAGCCTGGGGGATGGGCGTTATCGGCATGACAAATTTGCAGGAAGCCAAGCTCGCGCGTGAGACGGAAATCTGTTATGCCACGCTCGCGCTGGTAACGGATTACGACTGCTGGCATCCCGGTCACGATGCCGTGACGGCTGACTCGGTCATTGAGTATCTAAACAAAAATGTCCGGAATGCGCAGCTAATCATGAAGGACGCGGTCCGGCGGCTTGGTCAGCAGGAGCGCCAGTGCAATTGCGGTTCGGCGCTAAAGAACGCGATTTTCACGGCGCCGCAGTTGTGGCCCGAAGAAACCCGAAAGAAACTTGACGCGATTGTAAAGAAGTACGCACTCTCCTGAGAGATATGGCATCCAAGGCTTCTGAGTATTGAGTATTGAGTATTGAGTATTGAGTACTGAGATTTGAAATTTGAAATTTGGGATCCGGCGGAAGGGTGATTTATGAGAAGAAGTTCAGTAACACTAACGCTCGTG
>JBDUAQ010000028.1:0-23373 GCA_040004575.1 bacterium | reverse complement strand
TGACCACCGACCACTGACTAGGGATTGCTGATTGCTTGTCCCGGTCTTATCATCGCTCCATGCTAAACAAAGAAATCCAGTTTGCCAGCCGGCCGACCGGCATGCCTACGCTCGACAACTTCAAAATCGTGGACGCAGAGGTGCCACAACTAAACGATGGCGAGGTATTCGTGCGTACGCTCTACATTTCAGTCGACCCTTATCTGCGCGGAAGGATGCGCGAAGGCAAGTCCTACGTTCCACCGTTTGAAGTTGGGCAAGTGATCCAGAGCGGTGTGATTGGCAAAGTTGTCGAATCGCGCGCGGCGGAATTCAAGCAGGGCGATCTGGTTACTGGCATGCTCGGCTGGCGACTCTACAACGTGGCGAAGATGTCAGAGCTAAGAAAAGTTGATCCTCGTGTAGCCCCGGTAACCACGGCGCTCGGTGTGCTCGGTATGCCCGGTCTTACTGCGTACTTTGGTTTGCTTGACATTGGCCAGCCGAAAGAAGGAGAGACTGTGGTCGTCTCCGGCGCTGCCGGCGCGGTAGGAATGACTGTCTGCCAGCTTGCGAAGATCAAAGGCGCGCGCGCTGTTGGCATTGCGGGCAGCGATGAAAAGAACCAGTACTTAAGGGACGAACTCGGAGTCGCCGCTGCTGTTAATTACAAAAACCCCGAAATGAGACGGGCACTGAAAGAAGCTTGTCCTAACGGCATCGATGTATATTTCGATAACGTCGGGGGTGAGGTGTCTGACGCCGTAATGCCTTTACTCAACCACGGAGCGCGCATCGTTATCTGCGGCCAGATTTCACTCTACAATCTCGACAAGCCGGATGTGGGCCCGCGCCCGCAGACTTCGCTGCTCGTAAATAGCGCCCTCATGAAAGGATTCATAATTACCGACTACGCGGCGAGATTTGCCGAAGGCGTAATGGAGCTGGCGCAGTGGCTGGCCGCCGGGAAACTTAAGTATGCGGAAACGATTGTCGAAGGATTTGAAAACACGCCGAACGCGTTCATCGGATTGTTCAGCGGCGAGAATCTTGGGAAACAGATCGTGAAGGTCGCGTAACAGCGGCAGGAGGCAGGAGCAGGAGGCAGGAGCAGGAGGCAGGAGCAGGAGGCAGGAGCAGGAGCAGGAGGCAGGAGTATGATGTCGGTTGCTCGACGGCCTCAGGTCTAGCGTCTAATACCGCAGTTCGATCCTGCCGCCTGCTCCTGCCTCCTGACGTCTGGTCTTAAGGTCTTAGCCCGGCGCGCGTGAGGAGATCCTGGAACCGTTTGTCGGAACGCAGTTTCGCGAACACCGGATCGACCTTCAGGTTCATCAACCAAACGTCGCGCTCTTCGTAAGCCTGCTCCAGCCACTTGAATGCCTGGTCCTTATCGCCCAGTCCGGTGTAAATCGCCGCGACGGTGTAAGGCGAAACATAACGCCGCGACTCGGCCTCACGCGATTCACTAAGGTCATGCAAATCACTCAACACCTGCCGCGCTTCTTTAGTTTTTCCCGAGACGGCGTAGGCATGACCCAACAGCGCGAGTACGAGCGGGCTGCCCGACAGCTTCACGCCCTTTTGAAATTCGTCGATCGCCTGTGGGTACATTCTCTTTTGTTCGTAGGCAAGACCGAGATAACGATGAGCGGGAAATGAGTTGGGATCGAGACTCAGAATCTTTGTGCACTGCGTGATTGCTTCATCGTTTCGTCCCGACAGGTAGAGAATCCAGCCGAGATGTGAACTGGCGATGAATGATAAAGGCTCTAGTTCCGACGTGCGTTTAGCTTCCGCAACTGCTTCGTCAAAACGCTCGAGCGCGACCAGGTAGGAACTGTACCACTGATGCGCCGGAGCGTAGGTCGGCTTGTATTTAATTGCCAGTTGAAACTCGCGCTCGGCCTCCACGCGATCGCGGTCCCAGCGAAACTTGATGAACGCGAGCGAGGTGTGCGCCTCAGCCAGGGTTTCGTCCATCTCGAGCGCTTTGACCGCCGCCTCCTTCGCTTTCGGGAAACCGTCTTTCGGTTGATGCACCCCGTAGATCACCTGCATGTTGTAGCAGTCAGCGAGGCCCGCATAAGCCGCTGCGTAGTTGGGATCGGCATTGATCGTCTGCTGAAAATAGTCGATGCCCTGTTGCAGTCCCTCGGGAGTGCGTTTATTCCAGGCGTTGCGGCCCTTCAGATAAAGCCGGTAGGCCTCCAACTGTTTTTGTTCTTCGACGTTCAACTTCAGCCGCAGGTTTTCGAAGATGTCGCGCGAGATTTCTTCCTGTACCAGCAGAATGTCCGCAAGCCGGCGATCATAGTGCTGGCCCCAGATCTGCGAAACGCTGTCGAGGTCGATCAGGTCCGCCTGAATGCTGATAGTGTCGCCGTGACGATGCACACGGCCGGTGACAACCGCGCGCACATTCAACTCCTCGCCGACCTGGCGCGGATCGACGTTGCGTCCTTTGTAGCTAACCATCACGCTGCGGGGCACGACACGCAGCTTGGGAAGTTTGGTTAAGCTGTTGACCAAACTCTCGGCAATCTCGTCGTCAAGAAACTCGGCGTCGCCGTCGGGACTGTCGTCGACAAATGGCAAGACGGCGATTGACTGGATCGAGCTGGGGCTGGCTCCGGCCTTGCTGCGCGCGCTCAGGTAGGCGATACCGGCGACTGCTGCGAGCACGAATGCGAGCGTCAGTGCAACGGCCGGCAGGCGCGGGGACAAGAAAGTCCAAAGTCCAACGTCCAAAGGCGAACGTCCGAATGGGATGGTCGATTGTTTCTCTTGCTCAGGCGATTGCAGTGAAGCCTCAGTTTCAAGGGACGTGTTTTGACCGTTCTCGCTAGCGCGTTTCACGGGCGCCACGAAGCGATAGCCTCGGCGCGGGACCGTCTCGATAAACTGCGGGCCGTTGGCGCTCTCACCAAGCGCTTTTCTCAGCAGGGAAACGTTCTGCGTGAGGTTGCCTTCTTCGACGAAGGTGTTTGGCCAAACCTTCTTCATCAGGTCGTCTTTGTTAACAATCCGGCCGTCGTTTTCCAGCAGCGTGAGGAGAATGTCGAAGGCTTTCGGCGTAAGCGGAACCAGCTCGTCACCGCGCAGGAGTACCCGCTCTTCAGACTTCACGCGGAAGCGGCCAAACTCATAAAACTCGCTTGTTTGCTCGGCCATAAGAGGCTTTGAGAACCATCATTGAGAAAGTATTGAGGGCTTCCCGAGGACTTGCCGCGTGCTTTGCTCTAAGCTTCGCCAAAATTGGGAACCAACCTCACTGGATTTGTCGGCGAGTCGGCCGTAATTGTAGACCAAGCGGCTTGACCCGGCAAAGGAAAGTGATCCAAAGGCAAGTGACAAGTTCGAGCTAGTCAATCAGGTTTATTGATTATGGAGGCTCTCCCTATGATCGCGCGGAAGAACGTCGCCGGAGGAATGGAATTCCTGGTTACAGTTGGTATCAGTGCCGTGGCGGGGCTGCTGGCGTTTCTGCTGGTGTCGCTCGTCGTCAACATTCTGGGACTGACGAGCGGGTGAACAGTCTCAGCACGAACCCGAAACCAGTGCCGAACGCTAGAGAAAGTCAGAACCGGGAGCGGGTAGCGACCGGGTAATACACCTTCCCACACACATGGTGGGATTAATCATTCAACCACACCTGAATTTAAGGATCATCACACCCGGTCGCTACCGCTCCCGGTTCTGACTTATTCTTGCGACGAATCTTCACTCACACCTCGTTTTGCGATTCGCCATTTCCGATTTACGATGTGCCCATGAAATACAGAACACTGGGACGCACCGGTCTGAAGGTTTCTGAACTGTGCCTCGGCACCATGACCTTCGGCGAAAACTTTTACGGCATCGCCGTCGTCGATCAGTCAAACGCAAATGCGATGGTCACGCGAGCACTCGAGGCTGGGATCAATTTCTTCGATACTGCTGATGTCTATTCCTACGGCCAGTCGGAAGTTGTGTTGGGTCAGGCCTTGAAAGATTGCGGCGTCGCTCGCGACAGCGTGATTGTCGCGACAAAGGTCCGCAGCGCGATGACCGAGGCAGCAACGGCAGGCACCGGCGACGTAAACAACGTAGGACTATCTCGCCAGCACATCTTCGCTGCCGTTGAACACAGTCTGCGGCGACTGCAAACAGACTATATCGATCTCTACCAGGTGCACGGTTGGGACATTCTCACGCCCATTGAAGAAACGTTGCGCGCTCTGGACGATTTGGTTCGACAAGGCAAGGTGCGCTACATCGGTTGCTCAAACTGGTCCGCGCGTCACCTGATGAAAGCGCTTTACCTGTCTCGCGCTCACGATTGGGCCGGCTTCGTTTCACTGCAGGCTTACTACTCGCTCGTGGGCCGCGATCTCGAACACGAGCTGCTGCCGCTCTGCCGCGAGGAAAGCATTGGCGTGCTGCCCTGGTCGCCGCTGTCCGGCGGGTTTCTTTCTGGAAAATACACGCGCGACAATCCCCACCCTGAAGGGGCGCGGCGCACCGGCTTTCAGTTTCCGCCGATTGACGAAGCGCGCGGCTTCGATGCTGTTGACGCACTCGCGCGCATTGCGAAGGAGAAGGGAACTACGATCGCCCAGGTTGCGCTCGCATGGTTGCTCGCCCAACCCGGCGTCACCTCAATCATCATCGGCGCGAACAAGATGCCGCAGTTGGAAGATAACCTGAAGGCCGCGGAGCTGGAGTTGACGGCAGCGGAAATTGAAGTCCTTTCAGCGACGACGGCGCCTGCTGCTCAGTATCCACAGTGGATGATTGAAAGGCAGAACGAGGGAAGATGAGGCAGGAAGCAGGAGGCAGGAGGCAGTAAGCAGGAATGGAAAATCTTTCTGTTCGGCCTATCGTTGACAGACTCGAAGGATTTCTCCAGCAGCTCGATGCCCGCTCTCCACGGCGCCGTGAACTGTTCCGATGTGTCCAACGCTCGTCGCTTCGCCCGCGAAGAAAAGTGTTTCATCGATAGCGCCCGCGAGAGTACGCTGGGATTCAAGGCCATTCACTGGCAGGTAAGCGTAGGCGCCTCTCGAGAAGGGATCAGAGCTCCAGTCGTGTGAATACGAAGCCAACAGAAGGTTGCGCAAGGCGTTTTCCGAAACTCCGAGAATCTGTGCCAGCGAACTGAGCGCCTGAGCGACAGCGTAATCATCGCCGCGCCCCGCAAAATTCTCCGCGTTTGGGCCGCCGACCCAACCGACCAATAAGGGCACCCGCACCGGCAGAAGCGTCCACCACGTTGGAACCGGCGCGTCGGGATAGACCAGGAAACCGAGCTGCGCTAGTTTTTCTCGATGGTCCGTCCCTGGTAACTCAAGCCTCTCCCAAAAGCGCTCGCGGAAGTGGAGGACAATTCTTACTGCTGCGCCCATCGCGATACCGTCGATCGCGGCCTGGGTAAGCGCGGGCAGCTCGGGAACAAATCGTACTGCACCGCGTTGATGTTGCTGGGCCTGCAGAACACCAAGCGGCAGTGTAATCACAGCATGAGAGCCGTTGAATCTTTGCAGTCGTTTGTCGGCTATGCAAACCGCTTCGACTTGACTCCTGCTCCAGCGAACTTCTTTGACCGTGGTGTTGAGATTGACAGTCGCTCCGTTCCGCCGCGACTGTTCAAGTAATGTCGTTGTTACAGTGTCGTAGCCACCGAGGATCCGGAAAGCGTGGTCGCCGTTAATCTCCTCCTCCGCTTCGTTCGCCTTTATCAGGCCATGAACGCCAACGCGATCGACGCTTGCAGCGTGAAAATCCCTGCACGTAGCGCGTGGCCACCTGTTTAGCTCTGAGGGTCGCATCGTCATTTGGCAGTGAATCAAGAAAATTCTGGAAGGTGCGATCGGGCGCGTCAGGATTCATCAAGTCCATCAGTGCGGTGAGTTTGTTCCAGAAGTCGTGAGAGTTACTCAACTTCCCGTTTTCACAATACATGCGCCGATGCGTGACGTCGCAGAGGGGCGTACCGGAGACGTCTATTATCTTCAGAAGTTCCGGAGGCTCGCCATGGACAAACTCTGCTCCGAGCTCAACGGGAAATTGGTTGGAACTATGATGAGTAAGAATTCTCCCGCCCACGCGGTCGCGGGCTTCGATCAGGATTACGTTAAAGCCGGCCGCGGAGAGGTCGCATGCCGCAGCCAGTCCGGCAGCGCCTGCGCCTATTATTAAGACTGAGGTTTCGTTTTCCACCTCGACAATTATCGTCGATCAGCCTGCGAGTTGATAAGTCAGAGGATCATTCTCGACATATGATTGCGAATCTTTACAAATACGATTGAGTGCATCTATGCTCGGCGCGAGTAGTACGAGCACCGGGCAGGTAAATTGATTAACTAGCTATTCGGTAAGGCAGAGCCTTACCGCACTGTGCGGCGGCAAAGCCGCAGCCTTTCGTGAGTGCTCCCCACTCTCAAATCAAACTTGAGCGTGGGGAGCAAGTAGTTTTCGCGAGTTGTTTGGTCCGTTTACTGGTTTTTCTTGGCTGCGTCAGCTTGCTTGGCAGCGCCGGATTTTGTTGGAGCCAACGCTTGTTTCAGCAGGTCGCTGGCGCGCGCGAAGTTTGCGGCGAAAATAGCGGCGTTTGGATCATTGTTCTGCTTGCCGAGTGCCTGGGCCTTTTCATATTGCGGCGTTGCCAGATCAAGGCGTGCGCTTTTCTCGTATGCTTCGCCGAGGCTGTCGTAGACGTTCGCAGAGTTTGGATAGCGTTCGACGTTACTCTTGAATGTGGCGATCGCTTCTTCAAAGTTACCGCTTCCCAGGTATTGGTAACCAATCTGATTCACCAGCGCCTCGGGCGTAGGAATCTCGTAGCCGAATTTCTCCGAGAGCCACTTGTAATGCTCGTCCGCGGCTTTGAGTCCGCCGGCCACCGCGCCCGTCGCCGGATCGCGCGGCATCTGCCAACCGTCAAAAACTTTCCGCAGACCAAAGTAATGACTACGCAGCACGACTGAGCCGTGGTCTTCGTCCATCATCTGCTCCGCTTGCCATTCGAAACCTTTGATATTCGTCTTGCTAAGCAGTTCCTTAAATGCCACAAACTCTTTACCAATGTCGCCGGGCTCGTTGCCGAGTGAGGTGAACAACGTCGCATGCAACTCCTTGCGTGTCTTGAAAAATTCTTCGGCGCGCTTCAGTGTCGTCCCATCGCTCCACTGGAGAGACGGGCTGACTGCAATGTAAGAGTTGAATAGTTCCGGGCGCGTAATGAGCGCATGGACTGCGAAGAGTCCGCCAAACGAGTGACCAGCCAAAATGCGATAGGGCTGCACGCGATAAGTTTTCTCAATCTCCGGAATCAATTCCGTCTCGATAAACTTGAGAAACGCGTCGGCGCCGCCGGCAGTCGCAAACTGAGCAGCGTTAGGTCCGGTAGCTTTCGTGGGCGTGAGATCGCGCGTGCGGTCCGTATTGGGAATGCCGACGACGATCATGTCAGAGATGCGGCCATTCCTTACCAGGAAGTCTATGGTACTGGAGGTGTGGCCTATCTGCGCATCGCCGTCAGTCATGTAAAGCACCGGATACTTGACGTTGTTGGTCGCATATCCCGGCGGCGTGCGGACGAGTATGACTCTGTCTTCTCCCAGCACGCTCGACTTGATTGTCAGCTTCGCCGGTCCGCCATACTGCGCGAAGGCAGAAGAGGAGAAGAAAACCAGAAATACCAGGGTCCCCACGAAACTGATAGCCGTGCTCCGGGGGAGATCATTTGAATGATGAGAACGTGCGCAGAGTTCAGGTCGAACGAATGGGCGATCAGATGGGGGACAAATTGTCATGGTAATACTCCTGGGTGAAATAAGTGGGAAAGCCGTTTCACAGTTTTCGACGTTGCCGTCGTGTCCGGTGATTAGAATAGCCCTTAATAGCAGCAAGGGCACGAGCAGGTGAGCATTTTGTGACCAAGCGGCCATTGTTCGTGATGAACTGGTCGAGGAGCCGACTTCGATACTCCACCACCAGCGGCGCGTTCGCTTATCGGACAACGCGTGCACAACTTTTCGCGCCTTGAGGTCGGCACTAGTCTTGCTACGAAGTCGCGTTTCAACAAATAAGGTCACACTCGATCATCTGACGAAGGGGAACAGATCATGAAGAACCACACATTGAACACCAGCCACATAACGGAGTTGTTGTATCGAAGTTGCAAAGAGCTCGAGCGGCGACACGGCGGGAGCTTTGCAAGAAGCCCACGATCAAGTTGAGCCGGAAGAAGACGAGCATCCCTATCATACTTCGGGCTGGACGCGCGAACTTTGGATCGAGGCCCTGGGAATGCCGGCGGTATTACCGCCGCCGGAAGAAGAACGGGACGTAGGGACAGCGATCGAAGCAGCGCAAGCTAAGAAAGCGCGGGCGAAGAAAGCTTGAGAGGCTGACCGCGGCCATAACATGGTTCGAAGGAACTCGAGTCAGAACAGATCAGCATAACAACTCAACAATGGAGAGACGATGACCACAAGGAAAGTAAGCAAAAGTAAAGATAAAGCTTCGGCGAAAAAAGTTGTGAGCAAAAGCAGGGAGTTAGGTATCGAGGCTCGGAACGACGGTAAACTTGACCCGCGAAATAACCACGCCAAGATCGATGACCTCCAGAAAAATACAGAAGACAGCGGCGGAGAATTCCTTACCACTAATCAGGGTGTGCGTGTAAACGACAATCAAAATTCACTCAAGGCGGGCGAGCGTGGTGCGACCTTACTCGAAGATTTCATCCTGCGTGAGAAGATCACTCACTTCGACCACGAGCGCATTCCTGAAAGAGTTGTTCATGCGCGCGGCTCCGCGGCGCATGGTTATTTTCAAGTTTATGAATCGATGGCCCCATACACGAAGGCAGGGTTTCTACAGGACCCTGCGGTAAAGACGCCCGTCTTTGTGCGCTTCTCGACGGTCGCGGGTTCGCGTGGCTCAACGGATCTCGCACGCGACGTTCGCGGTTTTGCCGTAAAGTTTTATACGCAGGAAGGAAACTTCGATATCGTCGGCAACAACATCCCGATCTTCTTTATTCAGGATGCGATGAAATTTCCTGACTTAGTCCATGCCGTCAAGCCGGAACCCCACAACGAGATGCCGCAGGCAGGGTCAGCTCACGACACTTTCTGGGACTTCATTTCACTGATGCCGGAATCGATGCACATGATTATGTGGGTCATGTCGGATCGCGCAATTCCGCGGAGCCTGCGCATGATGGAGGGTTTTGGTGTTCATACTTTTCGCTTCATTAATGAAAAAGGGAAGTCGCGTTTTGTAAAGTTTCACTGGAAGCCGCTGCTTGGCTTACATTCAGTTGTTTGGGACGAGGCGCAGAAAATCTCCGGAAAAGATTCTGACTTTCACCGGCGCGATCTTTGGGAGTCAATCGAGAATGGCGATTTTCCTGAGTGGGAGTTTGGCGTTCAGATCGTCGAGGAGAAAGACGAACACAGCTTCGCTTTCGATCTACTTGACCCGACGAAGATCATTCCGGAAGAAATTGTTCCGGTGCGGCGCATCGGAAAGTTGACCCTCAACCGCAACCCGGACAACTTCTTTGCCGAGACGGAGCAAGTCGCTTTCCATGTCGGCAACATCGTGCCGGGTATTGATTTCACCAATGATCCGCTGATGCAGGGACGGCTGTTCTCTTACACAGACACACAGTTAATTCGGCTTGGTGGTCCAAATTTTCACGAGATTCCGATTAACCGTCCAGTGGCGCCGGTTCACAATAATCAGCGCGACGGTTTCATGCGTCAAACGGTTAACCGCGGCCAGACGAGTTACGAGCCGAACACGCTGCGAGGAGGCTGCCCGTTCCAGGCCGGAGCGGATATGGGCGGTTTCACGACCTATGCCGAAAGGATCGACGCGCACAAAATTCGCGCGCGCAGCTCGAGTTTCTTTGATCACTTCAGTCAGGCAACATTGTTCTTTAATAGTCAGTCTGAGCCCGAGCAACGGCACATTGTTCGAGCATTGACCTTCGAGTTAGGAAAGCTTGAGACACCCGGAATCCGAGAACGCATGTTGGTGCTGCTGGCCCAGGTGGATAAGGGACTGGCGAACAGCGTGGCTGATGGGCTGGGTATGACAGTGCCCGCGAGGCTCGATAAGCCTCTGAACATGAGCATTCCTGCTGATGGCGATCCACGGAAGTTTCAACCGAAGCGCGTAACGCAGAAGATAGAGACTTCTCCCACGTTAAGCATGGTTAACAATCCGAACTTTCCGAAGGACACTATCAAAACACGCAAGGTAGCGGTGTTGCTCGCCGATGGATTTGATGACGCTGCGGTAGCGGAAATGAGTAAGGCGCTGCTTACTGCTGGCGCCGTGCCTAAGACAGTTGCGACCCATCTCGGCATGGTCACCGGGGCGGATGGGGCCCAGTTGAAGGTCGACTGTAGCTTTCTTACTGGTGCTTCGGTTCTATTCGATGCCGTTTACATTCCGGGCGGAGACGCAAGCGTTGCAGCGTTGCTGAGAGAAGCGGAAGCTGGCGAGTTTTTGCGTGAAGCATACAAACACTGCAAGGCAATCGCTGCCAGCGGTGCGGGAGTTGGCTTCCTTGCCAAATCACTCAATGAGAAGTTCAGCGTAACCAACACTACGGGAAAACTCGTGGCTGCGAAAGATGGCGTCGTGACAAGTCGTGCTGCCTTAACGGCTAACTTCGCGAAGGAATTTATGCAGGCCATAGGTCAACGACATTGGGAACGAGAAGAGTAACTGGCAACACAAGGGTCATGTTTTACGCGAAAATCCGCGCGTCAAGGTTGACGCGCGGATTTTCCTTACTCGAGCTATTTCGTTTCCGCTTGATGCGAAAGCTGTACTCTATTAAGCCGTTTCCTTGGCTTTATCGACCACAGCCTTTAACGCCTGAAATGTAGGTGGCCAAAGGCCGACAAAGATTCCCGCCTTTTGCTTACCACTCAAATACAGGGCGATTGACGCTCCGATTGAGCCGAGTGTCAGAATATGAAAGAGACTGATTCCAGTTGCCTTCTGTGTTGACTTGTCCACTGCTTTGAGCATTGACTCGGCGGCGTCTCGTTTCGCAGTGGGTTGCAGATCGCCGTTTGCGCTGGCGCTGCTTTCGGTCTTAGTTCCCGTAAATGATGTTTGTGTTGCTGACATATATCCCCTTTTTTCCTTTGATGAAAATGATACAGCTTCGATGAGCTTATGCTCCGCTCTGCAATGCGTATGCCCGATCACAGACCGCGGTCGGATTTTTCTCCTGGGCAAAGGTTGAAGCGCTCAGAATTGCGAGAAGACAGACCGCCAGTCGAAGCTGAAATGTAGCGAGAGGTTTGCTCATCCCGAGCGGCCTTAACCGCTAATTAGCTTGTCATTCCGGAGCCTGGTTTGCCCGTAAGCCCCGCTGCGATAAGTGGCACGATGCGGCGCGGTACATCGATCGCCGCTTTGATGTGGCGTGCGTGCGTGAAGTGGCCCACTACGTAAAGGCCCCGCACGTTGGTTTCAAACGTCTCCGGATCGTAGACCGGAATTTCAGTCAACTTTCCCGCCTCGGTTTTCACGCCGAGTTTCTTCAAAAGGGTCAGATCCGCATCACTTCCGATGAGCACAAATAGCACGTCGTTAGGCAATGTCAGCGTTTCGCCGTCCTCGGTGGTTAGCGTTACATCGTGTTCCGTAATCGATAGGACTTCCTTGTACAAGACAACGCGCAGCCGTCCGGCGGTAACCTCTTGTTCGAGCGGCGAGCGTACCCAATGTTTCATCGCGCCTGCTTTCGGGTCGCGATTTTCCCAGTCCTCACGCCAGATGACGAGCGTGGTGTGCGCACCTTCTTCGGAAAGGAACAACGCTGCTTCCGCCGCACTGTTGCCGCCGCCAACAACCATCGCGTCTTTCCGGATGTAAGCGTAGGGCTCGACGAAGAGGTGATACACCTTGGGCAAATCTTCGCCGGGAATGTTCAACCGGCGAGGATGTGCCATGGCGCCAATCGCGAAAAGAATTCGCGCGGCGCCATACTGATTCTTGTTGGTGTGTACCAGAAAACCTTTGGTTTCGAGGTTCTCAATATTGAGCACCTCTTCGTCAGTGTTTATCTTGAGATCATGATCGAGAACAAAGTGAATGTAATGAGAGAGCAACTCTTCGCGCGTTGGTTTTTCGCGGCACGGTTTCAACGCTCCCGCAAACATCTCCAGCTCGTTGGGCGTCGAGAAAAGTGAGCGGCCTACGGGATACTTGCGAATCGTGTCGGCGACTGTGCCTTTTTCCAGGACAAGATAACTGAGGCCGGCCTGCGCAGCCGCGTGCGCGGCGGAAAGTCCTGCCGGGCCGGCGCCGATGATTAGTAAGTCGAGTGGTTCGGTCATAAGTCAGTGTCCAAAGTCCAAAGTCCAAAGTCAAAGACGCACGCTCAATCTTTGCATGCGAACGCTGGTTCCTAACTTTGGACATTGGACTCATTCTGAAACGAATACTTCGCCGTGCGCGACGACGACCGAAGGTCCGCCAACGCGCACTTCCCCGATCACTCCAGCCTTACCTGCTACTTCAAGGTTGATGCGACTGGGTCGGTGCATGAAATCGCCCTGCTCAATGACAAATCGCGCGCGTCCATCCACCGACTCAATACCCGGCGCACCGTGATATACCAGGTAAGCCCCCAACGCGCCGGCAGCGCTGCCCGTTGCCGGGTCTTCCGCAATGTTGTCGCCGGGAGCAAACATGCGTGCGTGCGCACGCGCTTCGCCGATCCCCATCGTTTCGCGACTAAAAGCTTCGCAGCCTGTAGCGCCGAATCGCTGGTAGACTTCGGCAAGCAACGAGGAGTTCACTTTGCAGCGGCCCAGGTCGGCCAAAGATCGAATTGGAACAGCAAGGAACGATAGGCCGGTAGAGATAGTTTGAATAGGAAGAGTCTCATCGAGGTCTTCGATCGCCAGCCCCAAAGCCCTTGCGAGCTCCGCCTGCTCGTGCGCGTCGTCGACTTCGCTCTTGATCTCAAACTTTCCCTGCGTCATTACAACTTGCACCGGCGCGCCGTCTTTGAATTCGATATCTACCGGCAGAACGCCGATGCCAACTTCGTGATGAATGCGCGTCCAACCGTTTCCACCTTCGGGAATCGGCACCACGCCTTCACGCGCAAGTGCGTTCCAAGTGCCGACAATCGGATGTCCCGCAAAAGGAATCTCGCGCACGGGCGTGAAGATGCGCAGGCGACGCAGTACGGCTGGCTTGCCCGGCTCAGCTTGCGATTCGGCGATGTCGGCGCTGTGTTCTTTGTCTTCTGCGGGTTCGGCTGATTGCTGATTGCTGTTTGCTGAAGACTTCTTTGCCGGCTTGAATACAAACACCGTCTCCGAAAGATTCATCTCGCGCGCAATCTTCATCATCTGTTCGTCAGTCAATCCCTCAGCTTTGGGAAACACCGCGAGGGCATTGCCGGCAAACGGCTCGTCGGTAAAAACGTCGAGTTGTATGAAACGATACTTGCTCATCGGAGGCCTACCTTCGTTCAGTGATTCTTGTACTCAGTAGTGTCGAACCTTAGAGTGTTCGCAACATCATCGGGTCGACACTCGCCGGCGGTCAAGCGCGGTGTCTCACCCGGTAAATAAAGATGTTGCCACCTGAAATGTGTTTGTCTTTTTTGCCATTACGGGTAGATGCAAGAATTTAGGTATTGGGGATTTGCTAGACAAAGTCGCCAATCGATACTCCGGCTAGAGGGTGCAAAGAACCTTGCACAAACTCTTGACAACCTTGAAAGCTTGGCATATGGTGCGCTCGTTCTCACGGTCTTCGATTCTTGACAGGTGCGCTTCACAACCGCGCCTCAACAATTAGCCCCAAAGTCCATTGGTTCACGCCGCGTCGCCGAAATGGAACTAATAGCAGGGTTGACAGAATCTCTAGACCTCTTGCGGTATACGCGCGCATACGTGTTCTGAGAAGGATCACTTCGTTTTCATTTCCATGGCCCAGGCCTTTGGATAAGACCCAAACATTTCCTTCAATCTGAGAGGTTCATATGAGAGTACATAATGGTAACGCCTTAGATCTTTCGGGAGCGCAAGGTGAGCAGATTACGGTAACGGTTAAGGAAACAACCGGTAAGCCATTGCTGGTCAGCTTCACCCGAAATGGAATACATACCGGCTCGCTCTCGCCGGGTAATTCAAGCGATAGTTTCAGTTTCCAACTCGATAACGCCGAGAGAGATCCGACTCTCCTGACAATGCTCTTTACCTTCACAGGTTCAGACGATCATTACGACATCACTGTAAAAGGGCAAGGTGGCGATACGTCGCTATTCGCTGTGGCCCAGGACTTTAACGTGCCGGGCGATTCGATAACCTACACTATCGACATCACCTAATTTGTACAGGCTCGAAAAGAGAGGTATGGAAAGATGAAGAAGAGACTTGCTAGTGTGTTGGTAGTCCTGGCGGTCTTGCTGGCAGTTGGCGGCACCGTTAAAGCCCAGGAATCGCACGCGTCCATAGAAGAGCAGATCAAACAAAAAGAAGCCGAGCTCGACCGTCTCAAAGAAATCAAGAAGCGGTTGGATAAGGTGCGCGAGCTTCAAGACGAGATTAGACGCCTCGAGGGAGGAGAGAATGTTCCAGCCGGTGAGACAACCCAATCTCCGGCTCCTCAACCAGGAGACTCTTCGGCTCCCACTCCACAGAATGATAGACCTCAGGAGAGTCCCGCCCCGCAGCCTGAGCCTGATCAGCCAGTGGTTCCGCCTGCCAGACTCGTCGCTGCGGCAAATCCGGCGGCGGCGACCGCGGACATGCCGACCCTTCGTGACTGTACGACCATCAAGACTTTAAGCGACGAGGACGCTAGAAATCATGCGGCGAATCGGACGTCGGTTCTGGAACGATATGTCTGCCGAACAGTTAATAAGATCAAAGCAAGGAAAACTGGGGATCCCAAGCTCCACCTGGTCGCGAATCCTTCGGCTGGAATGAATCTTCGCGAAGATTTCTTCCCACTCATGATTGTATTACTAGCGCGAGAGGGAAGAGCCCAGTACGTCATAGACGCCGAAAATGATTCTGTCGACACTCAGGTCAGCTCCGATTCATCAAGTTCCGGAACCACGTCGCTCGTCACCAAGGGCAGCGTGCCGGCAATCCTTGGTTTCGCTGTTGAAAATGGTGGTCTAACCAGGTCGACCAATGGCTCTACCATCACGTTTCGCGGGAACGTTGCTGGCCTGGCTAAGGCCGCGGCCGGTAAAGGATTCATCAGCGGATATGATGAGGACAGCCCTACGACCCGCTTCCTCAGAAGGACAGCCTTCTCCTTCTCTTTTGATGCGGCGCGCGGAGACCAACCTGGAACCTTTACGGGCAACAAGCAACAGATTTCAAATTATTCAGTTCACGTTGATCTTTACAACAAGCGCGACCCGAGGGCAGCAAGGTATCGAGAAGATTGGAAAAATTTTCTATCTACAGTCTCGGAAGCGTTTGTCACGCAAATAGGCAAGTCTTTTATTGTTCTCGCAGATCCTTCAGCGAACACTTGGAATGATCCTGCACTGCAAAGTTGGTACGTTCTGGCTGATGCCGCCCTCCGCACCTCCAAGCCGGAGGAGGTGGAACGCGTGCTTATGGACCAACTAAGCAAGGCACCGAAAAACCTCTCCGATACCACGATCACTGAACTGCGTGGTTTTGATAAGCACTTCAAAGAGTGGATGGACGGGCGGCAAAGTATTCTCGACAAGATCGCGAAGGCCCCAATCGTGAGCTTCGAATACATTAACGATCGCCCGCTCAACGAAGGGACCCTTTCAAAATTCAATATGATCGCTGAGCTGGGTTTTGGACCCAAGCTCGATTTGACCTTTAACGGCGCACTCACCATGTTCAACAAGAGGCCCACCACTCCGGGCGTAAATCGGGTACGAGATTTCCAGTTTGCGACAGAACTAGATATACCTTTTGGTGAAATAGGTCTCGGCATGGGGAAACCTGTGCTCTCTTTCGCGGGTCGATGGGAGCGCCTGATGGCCGATGCGACAATGGCTGGCCTAACTGTTCCGAACACTAAAGGTGATATTGGCGTTGGACAAATTAAGCTCGTCATTCCGATCAAAAACTCCGGAGTGCGGATACCTTTTTCGTTCTCCTTTGCGAATCGAACTGAGTTAATAAGAGAAAGGGAGGTCAGAGGGAATTTCGGCTTCACCTTTGATCTGGACACGATCTTCGCCAGGTTAAAGCCATTTTGAGGAGAGTTAGTGAGCGTAGTGAAACAAGGAAAGCGTTTCATTTTGAAATCTCATTAGCGCCGCACTTCAGTGGGACCGCCGAAAATTTACTCCCAATTAGGATCCCGTTTCCCAAGCCACCCTGAAACTCTTCTCAGCTTGCGATCAAGTATCTGAGATCTATTCACTACCGCACGAATCAAAAGGAGAAGTTCCCCAATGTCGCAACAATTACCTCCTGAAGGAAAAAAAGAGGACGCTGGCGCAAAGTCGATTAGTTGTCTACTTGGCAATCTAATTGTTGTTTCGCATAGAGCGATTCCTCGAGCAGAACGGTAAAGACCAAACGATCGGAGGAAAAATACGATGGCTAATGGAACAGTAGTAATCGATCCCGGACACGGAGGCACTGGCTCGATTGGTGGTTCTGATGGCAATCATGCGGTCAGCGCAAGCGGAGTTAAAGAAAAAGACCTGACACTGATTCTTGCAAACCTCGTTAAGTCTGAGTTGCAAGCCGCGGCATCAGCGGGTGGGCATAACATCAACATCTTCATGACGCGAACCGGTGATGTTAATTTGAGTCTGGCCGATAGGGCGCATGTTGCGAGAACAAATCACGCCGACAGGTTTCTGAGTATTCATCTCAATGCTTCCGACTCAGGGCCGGCCAGAGGCACCGAAACGTACGTACGGCGGGCTCAAGATAACGTCAATCTCGCTGCGGATAAACACTTCGCCACCAAGATTCAGAATGCCGTCTTTGGTGCGATCAGGAGTTTCGACCCGAATACGCGCGACCGGGGCGTCAAGGAAGCAAGGTTTGGCGTGCTCAACGATGCGGCTCTTGGTAATACTGCGGGTGGGCACTGCCGAGCCTGCCTTCAAGAGGTTGAGTTTTTGGATAACCCGGCAGTTGACGTTCTGCTGAATACCGGACCGAACGCCGGCGCTGTGCGGATCGCGATCGCTCGAGCGATGGCCGGTGCAATTGTTGATGACCTGGTGAACACATGAGCAATAGGGGAACCAGGAAACTGAGCTATCTAAGGGTTGCGCCAGCAAGTTGAACAAGTGAAGCCTAGATTCACCGCTCGATCCTGTTCTGCTATTTGATCCCAGCGGTGGTAGGTCGAATAAAGCTAAGTTCGTCGAACAAATGATTGGAGAAACACCATGCCTCAAACTGGCACTTTTCATTTCGAAGGCAACAAGGCTGTCGCTCCCGATGGCACGGTCTTCGGAAAAAAATTCCAACAGGGCATCTTCAATTTGGGAAATACTTCCATTGCCGACTTCGTTCGCGCTAATCCGAGCTCTTTTCCCAATCTATCGCCGTCGCGCCTGCGGGTCATGTCGGCCGTATCAGTAAATGAGGGAAAATTGGAAGCGATCAATACTTTCGACAATGCATTTCTGACGTTCGGCTGCTTTCAATGGACGGTCGGGACCGGAGATGGGGCGGGAGAACTACCGGCAATGGTTAACCAGCTCAAGCAAACAGACGCGACGGTCTTCAATCAACTATTGGGCCAATTCGGGCTTGATGTCGCATCTGTGAGTAGCCCGCCAGGTCAACCGCCGACGGGATTCTTCTCGTTAAATGGATCGGTAGTTAGAAAAGCGTCAGACAAGGAAAACAAACTGCGAAAATTGGAAATGGCGTTTCGCTTCTTTCGCGCGGGCCAGGACAACACTATGCGCCGAGTGGAAGTTGAATACGCAGCGAGTCGCATCGATCTGTTCTATCGCGATGCACACCACAAAATCCGAAATCAGTTCATTGCTGACTTTGTAAGTTCAGAATTCGGCGTTGCCTTGATCCTCGACGAACATGTGAATCGACCGGGACATGTTCCCGGAACGCTCGCCGGAGCAGTAGACCAATTCATTGCCTCAACCGGAAAAAATGATCCGGCAACATGGAACGATCAGGACGAGGCCAGCCTCTTGAATATCTATGTCCAGCGCCGGAATAGCACAAGCATGACCGATTCCAACAATCGCGCAAATCGAATCAGACAGGCAGTTGCCAACGGTCTCGCTTCTGATAAACGCGGTTCATTCCAAGTCAATTAGCAATTCCTTGGCCGCAGGCGACAGGAGACGCTCATGCCGCAGGCAGTAATCGATATCTTCAAGGCACAAGGATGGAAGTGGGGCGGGGATTTTTCAACCATACCTGACTGCATGCATTTTCAGGCCAGCTCTTAATGATTCCGCACCCAGGTTTCAAGTTCGAATGGCAAATTACCTGGTCTGAAATTGGTTACAAAGGAGCCTACATGAAAAGCACACTAGACCGCCGCTCTTTATTCCTGGTTGCGATTGCTGTCTTTCTGTTCACGGCGCACATCTCTCAAGCGCAGGACGATACTACGCCGAAGAAGCGGTTGCGAAGCCCGGCCACAGTGAGCGGCTTCATCGGCGGAGAATCGCATGATAGTTACGTGATTCGAGCGCGCAAGGGTCAAACTATGACGGTGCGAATTTCCTGGCGACGTGCGGGTGACAATAATGCCGGATTTTCAATTACTAGATCGCCAAACTTCTTCACTGGCGAACAAATTGATTTTGGGAACGAGTCTGATGGTGGCAAGAGTTGGAGCGGTAAGATTCCAGCGACCGGAAATTACTATATCTACGTCACTGGTCATCCAACAGCGCACTACAGGCTGCGAGTGCGAGTTAAGTAGATGTCCAGGATCCGGAGTCTACAACTTCCGCGGCGGTGTGTGCCGGGCAAAAAAAGCACGCGTTGTGATTTTGCGAGCATTGCTGACTGCGGACTCGCTGGCTATAATGGCCCGTCTTGAAACAACCGTTTAGCCATCAATCAAACACTCCTGATGCCGCGCTGTCTCTTCGAGATTTGCACGGCGTTTTGTTGCCCATCACTACGCCATTCGATTCTACCGGCGAAGTTGATCTACACGGCTTGCGTGCGAACATCGCGAAATGGAACGCTACCGGGATCAGCGGCTATGTCTTGCTCGGTTCCACCGGCGAACGAGTGAATCTCGATGAACGCGAGTATCTTGAAATTATTGAAGCAGCGCGGGCGGAAGTACCAGAGCCTCTGATCTTCATCGCCGGCGCTGGCCAGCAGAGCACGCGTGGCACCATCGCTGAAATCAGGCGCGTAATTGCCGCTGTGCCTGTTGATGCATTCTTAGTCATTACCCCTCACTTCTACCGTCCCAGCATTACGCAGCAGGCTTTGATAACCCATTACCAAAGCGTCGCCGACACGTCTCCTGTGCCGGTGATTCTCTACAGCATGCCCGCGCTCACGGGAATCAAGATTGAACCTGAGACGGCGGCGTGTTTGAGTGAACACGAAAACATCATCGGCATCAAAGACAGTTCCGCTGACGTCGATGCTTTGCGAGAGACGATCAAACTCGTCCGCAAAGACTTTGCAGTGCTCACCGGAAACGGAACGGTACTCAATCAAGCACTAAGCTCTGGAGCGCGCGGCGGCATCCTGGCAGTGGGTTGTGTAGCTCCCGCGCTTTGCATCGCAATCGCGCTGGCCGTTAAGTCTGGAGACGCCGCGGTTGCTGCGGCGTTACAGGAAAAACTGACTCCGCTCGCAGAGGCCGTCACGATCCGCTTTGGCATTGGCGGCCTCAAGGCTGCTCTGGAAATGAAGGGTTATGTCGGCGGAGCGGTTCGAGCGCCGCTACGCGCACCCGACGACGAGGCGCGTGAAGAGATTCGCAAGTGTTTGGAAGCAGCCGAACAGAAAACCGCCAAGGCGCAAAGAGCGCCAACAGATCCGAAGTAAAGATAGCTAGGGCAATTGGGGGAAACAGAACCAGTGCCCAATGATTTTCACTTGGCGCTCCTGGCGCCTTGGCGGTTAGTCTCTCACTGGTACAAGAGCCGCATCGTGCGTAAAATGATTCCTTAGGGAGTGATTACAAATTGAGCACCGCCGAACCTGCTTGTTACAGCACGCCTGAAGAATCCGGCCTGCGCGTCGAAACACTTTCTTTCGATCGCATCCCTCATCAAACGCGCCTCTTCCTTGATTACCTTCGCGATCCTGTAGCGCTCCGCGAGTTTTATCCATCAGCCGTGAGGTTTCATCATGAATTGTCGACGCGCGCCCCAGAAGTTCTCGCCGCGCATCAAACGGATCGCAACGCGCTTTGCGATGCGTTGCAGGACATGAACGCCGGGTGGGGCGCCGGCGAGGAGACGCTCAAGAGCATTCAATTGCTGCGCGAAACTGACTGCCTGGCCGTAGTCTCTGGTCAGCAGGCCGGATTGTTTTCCGGGCCGCTCTACACAATTTACAAAGCGCTTTCGGCGGTGAAGCTTGCTGGCTGTTTGACGCAACGCAAGACCAAGGCGGTTCCCGTTTTTTGGATAGCGACGGAAGATCACGATTTTCCGGAAGTGGCCCAAGCGGAGTTTATTGGTCGCGACTGCAAGCTGGCCCAGGTCGAAGCTTCGAAAGATTTGCACCGGGATGGTCAACCGGTCGGCCAGGTAATCATCGATAGTTCGATCGATGCTGTTCTCACTCAACTCCTCGAGCTTCTTCCGAGTTCTGAATTCACGCCAGATCTTGAAACCGTCTTGCGAGATGCGTGGCGTGCGGGACGCTCTTACGGCGAAGCGTTTGCCCGGATGATGACCTCGCTGCTGGGCAGTCATGGTCTGGTGCTTCTCGATCCGCTTGATCCGAGACTGAAAGCGTTGGCAGCGCCGCTCTACGCGAAAGCGGCGTTGCGCGCCCATGACATTGCTACAGCGATAGAAATGCGTAGTCGCAGGCTCATCGAGTTGGGCTATCACGCGCAAGTTACCGCCTCGGAAAATTCTTTCCCGCTTTTCCTTCACGATGATAGCGGGGCGCGGCACGCGCTGACTCGCACGAGCGACGGGAAGTACACGACCAAACAGACTGATGAGTCTTATACGGTTGAAGAACTTTCGAACATGGTGCAAGCTCAGCCGGAAAAGTTTAGCCCGAATGTTACCTTGCGCGCCGTGGTTCAGGATTACCTCTTGCCGACGATCGCTTATTACGGCGGCGCGGCCGAGATCGCTTACTTCGCACAAACGGGCGAAGTCTATCGTTTGCTCGAACGACCGACGACGCCGATCCTGCCGCGCTCGAGCCTGACGATGATCGAACGACATACGGGCCGCGTGCTGGAGCGATACGGGCTGGGACTGGTCGATTTGTTTGCCGGGCCGGAGAGTGTTTTAAAGCGCGTGGTTGAGGAACACCTCGGCGCGGAAACCGCAAAGTCATTCGCCAAGGCAGAAGGCACGGTGAATGGTGAGCTTGACGAACTGCGCGAACAGTTGCGCAGCGTCGATCCAACCTTAGCGGATGCGCTCGAAACCGGCCGCCGCAAGATCAATCACCAGCTTGAAGGCTTGCGCACACGATTCCATCGTGCGCAGATGGCCCGCGATGAGGCGGCGCAGCGGCAGTTGCAACGCGCGTTTGATCAACTCTACCCACACAAGGAACTGCAGGAACGGCACATCAACATCACCTCGCTACTGGCGCGTCACGGTCATTACGTGGTCGATTGGATTTACAACGCCATCAATATTGGGTCGAATGAGCACCAGATAGTTTACTTGTAAGAGAAACTGGATCAACGAGCCATCGAAGATGGCGGAAGAATGTAGCCCCGGGCGTAAGTCCGGGGAACACGACCCGGTTTGATATTTAGCCCTCGAAGAGGGCGACAGAAATTGGCTTCGGAGTCAGCGCGGAAATTTCTGTCGCCCCTCCGGGGCTTTGAAAACATTTCTGGCTCCTTCCCCGGGCTTACGCCCGGGGCTACATTCTTCCGCCATCTTCGATGGCTCGCTGAGTGGTTTGCCACATGGGGAACTAGGCCACCGTTATTGCTACGGACAATTCAGACGAAACACTAACCAACGAATGTCTAAAATCCGCGTCCTCCCAGATCACCTTGCCAACCAGATCGCTGCCGGCGAAGTTGTCGAACGTCCAGCGTCAGTGGCTAAAGAGTTGGTTGAGAATGCGATTGATGCCGGCGCTCTACGCATCGTGATCGACGTTGAAGCCGGTGGACGCCGGCTCCTGAAAGTTTCTGACGATGGCGACGGCATGGTGCGCGACGATGCAGTGCTGGCGTTCGAGCGCCATGCGACTTCGAAGATCGCTAAGTCAGAAGACCTCAGCAGTATCGCCACGCTTGGCTTTCGCGGTGAAGCCCTGGCCTCCATCGCCTCCGTTGCGAAAGTTGAACTCACCACCAAAACTGAAGATGCCGCTGGCGCGACGCGCGTCACCATCGAGGGCGGCAAGATGCGCGACGTCAAAGACGCAGCGCACCCGCGCGGCACCACCATCGCCGTTCGCGACCTTTTCTTCAATGTGCCCGCGCGCCGAAAATTTCTGCGATCAGAAGCGACGGAAAGTTTCCATCTGACGAATCTCGTAACGCACTACGCACTCGCACATCCGGAGATTGCCTTCACGTTAACGAATAATGGTCGCGAGGTTTTGCGCGTCGCCCCCGCCAACGATCTGCGCGAACGCGCCTATCAGGTTTTTGGTGCAGAGTTTCTCGACAACCTGCTTGCGGTGGGCGGCGGCCCGGCACAGCTTGCGCGCGTTAGCGGTTTTGTTTCCGCGCCGCGCGACCGGCGTACCTCGCGCGATGCGCAGTACCTTTTCGTCAATGGGAGGTTCGTCCGAGATCGCCTAATTGCGCGCGCGCTTTCCGATGGTTATCGGGCCGTGTTGCCACACGGAGTTTACCCGGCCGCGCTTTTGTTCATCGAGATACCGCTCGAAGAAGTAGATGTGAATGTGCATCCGGCGAAAACTGAAGTGCGGTTTCGCCGCGCGGCAGCGGTGAGCGATGCGGTGCGCGAAGCCGTGCGCGCAGCGTTGGCCAGCGCCGGGTACGTGCGAGCTGAAGCCCAAACGGAAGCGGCGTTGGCAGCAGAGGCTGCAATTCCAACAGACGCGACTGAATCCGCGGCAACGATGTCTGCGGCGGCCAGCGAGTTTGCAGGCTCCTCGATCCCCGGCCGTGATTACGTTTCGCCGCCGCCGCGCGAATCGTCTGCGCCAATGACTCAACCTCGGATTGAATTCTCGTCATTGCCGATCGAAGACATTGAAGAAGTCCAAAGTCCAACGTCCAAAGTCCAAAGTCCGG
>JBDUAQ010000168.1:0-7032 GCA_040004575.1 bacterium | reverse complement strand
CCCGCCCACAAAGAGCGCGAAGCGCGAAAAGAGGTTGACAACTTAGTTCAACGGGAAGTTGTCTACGACCCAGCATTGCGGGCGGGACGCCCGCGGTCCCACAAAATCTCAGCGTGGTTTTGGTCAACCGTGCTCAACTGCTAAGCATCGTGAACGACCTTGCAAAGATCAAATTTGGCACCGACGGTTGGCGTGCAGTAATTGCGCGCGACTATACGTTTGCAAATGTCGAGCGGGTTGCACAGGCCTATGCCGACTACTTGTTGCGAGACACCGCCGGCAAGCCTGCTTTAGTAGTAGTCGGTTACGACCGGCGCTTTCTTTCCGAGTTGTTTGCCGAGCGCGCGGCTGAAGTACTTGCCGGCAATAGTCTCAACGTATCTCTTTTCAAAGAAGATGCTCCCACGCCCTTGATCTCGTGGGCCGTGAAGGAACTCAAAGCGGCGGGCGGCGTTATGATAACAGCATCACACAATCCGCCAGACTTCAACGGCTTCAAGATCAAGGCTTCCTTCGGAGGCAGTGCGCCGCCGGAAACCACTTCTGCAGTTGAGAAGCTTGTAGACGCGACGCCACCCAAGCGCGGCGAGGTCCCGGCAGACACTCATCAACTGCTTGAGCCCGCAATAAAAAGTTATCGAGCACAGATCGCTTCGTACATCGACCTCGATAGAGTGCGCAAGTCAACGGCGACAGTGATTGTCGATCCAATGCATGGCGCCGGCGGGATGTGGGTCGAGAGTTTTCTGGCCGGCGGGAAACTTAAGGTTGAAACAATTCGGGCCAATCGCGATCCACTATTCGGCGGAGTTAATCCTGAACCAATTGACAGCAATCTTGGTGCGTTGAAATCGCGCGTAATCGAGAGCAAGGCTTTAGTTGGATTGGCCACAGACGGCGACGCCGATCGCGTTGGGGCTGTCAATGAACGCGGCGAGACGATGACGATGCACGACGTCGTGCCGCTCGTCCTGCTGCACCTCGTTCGTAATCGGAAGATGAGCGGTGGCGTGGTGCGAACCTTTTCGCAATCGGTGCTCTTGAAACGAATTGCCGCCGCTCATAATCTCAAACTTTACGAGACCGCAATCGGTTTCAAGTATATCGCCGACCTGATGATGAATGACGACATACTCATCGGCGCTGAAGAGTCCGGCGGCATCGGCGTCAAGGGTCATATACCCGAACGTGACGGCATTCTCAATTCTCTGCTCTTCCTGGAAGGGATAATCACAGCGGGTAAACCGCCGTCGGAGATGCTGCGCGATCTGCATCGGGAGTTTGGCGAATTCCATTTCGGCAGAAAAGACCTGCACGTCGAGACATCCTTGGGCCAGCAGCTTATTGAGCGACTCGCGAAAGCCACGCCTCCTGAGCTTGCCGGTTACGCCATCACCAGAGTTGAAACAACCGATGGAACGAAGCTCCTGTTCGCCGACGAATCGTGGTTGTTGTTTCGACAATCGGGGACTGAACCGATGCTGCGGATCTATTCAGAAGCTACTAGCGTGGAGAAATCGAACGCTCTGTTGGCTGCGGGCGAGAAACTCGCGCAGCAATAACCCGAGGTCCGGCAAGCTCTTTTCATGAATTTGTGACGAAGGAGTAGTTGACTGTCAACCCAAAAGTAGCTACCGTTTGTTTCCCCTTCTATTCTTTAAGTCAATCAGGCCCCCACTCGATGAAACGCTCTCAACCGGAGGTGGATAACAATGAGTTTGGGTTTGATATTGGTAATCGTTTTGATTCTTTTGTTGCTTGGCGTAATTCCGAGCTGGCCACACAGCAGAAACTGGGGCTATGGACCGAGCGGTGGCATCGGGTTGGTTCTGGTGATCATCATCATCCTGCTGCTGCTGCACGTCATCTAGAGAAGACAAAACGTGAGCTAACGCTCGCCGTCATTACGGGGCGGTCGTCTGCGATCAAGCGCACGAATGCCCGAACTACCCGAGGTTGAACATGTCGTGCGCGGACTGCGCCGTGCCGTCCTTGGGCGGCGCATTCTCGCTGTGGAGCTAAACCTCCCGCGCCTCCTGGCAGCACCCTCTCCAGCCACGTTCAAACGCAAACTCCGCGGGCCGCGTATCGAGTCGATCATTCGGCGCGGCAAATACATTCTGTTTGAACTGGATTCGGGAGATGTGCTGCTGGTTCACTTGCGCATGACCGGCAAGTTTCTCTGCATCAAACAGGACGAGCCGCTGCCGCCATACCCACACGTCGTTTTTTACTTCGACGACGATCGACGTCTGGTCTTCTGTGACATGCGGCAGTTTGGCCGCATGCGATTGCTGCCCGCGAGCAAACTCCTTGCTTTGCCACAAATCGAAGCACTCGCGCCCGAGCCACTGACAGACGACTTCAGCGTCGCCTACTTCATCGATACACTTTCAAGATCGCGCCGCAGCCTGAAACAATTGCTTTTGGATCAAACCAAGATTCTCGGCTTAGGAAATATTTACGCGAGCGAGGCACTGTTTCTAGCGCGCATTAGTCCGTTGAAATCAGCCCACACGTTATCGAAAGCGCGCGCGCTGCGACTGCATCAGGCGATCCGCGACATACTTGAGGAGGCGATCGCTGCCGGCTCGACGCTTAGGATCGATCTCACCGACGCCGGCGGAAGTTATATTGGAACGAGTGAAAGGTTCTGGAGAGTTTATGAACGCGCCGGCGAGGCCTGCGTTAACTGCGGGACGCGAATTCGACGCATAGTGCAAGGAGGGCGGTCATCTTACTACTGTCCAAAGTGTCAGAGACGCTAGTCGCGTCCCCATGAGGTCAGTACCACCACGCGGTAGCGGGTGGGTCACTCCCGGCATTTACTTACCTAGCGGTCCGATGATGTGGGTCGTCGATGGCTGGGGTCCAGCTTGGATCGGCGACGAGTCACAGCCGAGGAGCGAACCACCCGCTACCGCGTGGTGGTACTGACTTCATGTCGATGCGAAAGAGCTAGAGGTTAGCGACAACATAATCCGTCATCATCTGTCGCATGTGCTTCACCAGCACCGGATCAGTCACGCCGTGTCGCGACTTCGGATAGAGCATCAACTGAATCTGCTTCCCGGCCTTCTGCAACTCATAAACAAACTGAATCGTGTTAGCCACGTGAACGTTGTCGTCGATCGCGCCGTGAATCAAGAGCAACTTGCCATGAAGATCGCGAGCGAAGTTAACGGGCGAGCTCTTCTTGTAGCCGTCAGGATTATTCTGCGGTGTACCCATGTAACGCTCGGTATAGATCGTATCGTAGTTGCGCCAGTCGGAAACTGTGCCGCCGGCAATACCCATCTTAAAGCTTTGGCTGTGCGTTAGAGCGTAGCTCGTCATGAAGCCGCCATAGCTCCAGCCCCAGAGCCCAATCCGATCGCCGTCAACGTAAGGCTGACTCCGGAGCCAACTAATTCCATCTTCCAGATCGCGCAGTTCCAGCTCGCCAAAGTTTTTATAAACAGGCCACTCGGACTCAGTGCCTTTCCCGCTCGCCGTACGGTTGTCACAAATCCAAATGATGTAGCCTTTCTGCGCCATTAGCTGGTGCCACATGTAGGTAGTGCTTCCCCAGGCATTTCTCACTTGCGGCGCATGTGGCCCGCTGTAGGTGAATTCGAGCACGGGGTATTTCTTTCTCCCATCAAAATCCGGCGGCTTGATCATCATCGCTGCCATCTCAAAGCCGTCGCGCGATTTCACCTTCAGTAATTCAGTGGCGCCAAGCTTGTATTGATTGAGCGCCTCCACTTTGTTTTCCGCGATGGCTCGCACAAGCTTCCCGTCGGCGTCGTAAAGTCGCATCTGCGTCGGTGTATTTACGTCGCTCCAACTGTCGACAAAGAAATTCGCGTGTGGACTGACTGCTGTCTTGTGCGTGCCCTCATTGCTAGTCAATCTCGTGAAGCCGCTGCCGTCGAGTTTTACACGATATTCCTGCGGCGCGATGTGACTGTGCTCCGTGCTGCTAAAGTAAACGAACCCCGTATCTTCGTTAACACCATCGAATGAACGAACTTCCCACTTCCCATCCGTCACCTGATGAAGCAGCTTGCCGTCCTGAGCGTAGTGATAGATATGCTGCCAACCATTGCGGGCGCTTTGCCAAAGAAACGAGCCGTCCTTCAGCCAGGTGGGATTGTCGATCACTTCCACCCAGGCTTTGGAGGTTTCGCGTAAAACGGTGGTTGACTTGCCATCTTCGCTGCCGGCTAAGTTCAGATCCAGAAAAGTCTGTTCACGGTTCTGCGCTTGATAGACGACCTTGCTACCGTCCGGCGTCCAGGTTACCCGCACGATCAGGAAGTCGCTAGGTTGATACTTGTAAGTGTCTACCCACCGCGTTGCGCCGCCGGCTGCATTTACGATGCCTAGTTGAACTACCGGATTCGGATCGCCGGCTTCGGGATAAGGTGTAACTTCCAAACCCTGCTGGTAAGGAATGTGATCGACGACCGTGAACTCATGAACGGGGTTCTCGTCGAGCCTGAGATAAGCAAGCTTGGTAGAATCAGGACTCCACCAGTACGCTTCAAAGTTTCCGCGTCCATACAGTTCTTCCTGGTAGACCCAGTCAAGTCGGCCGTTGAGAATCTTCGGGCTGCCATCGCTTGTCAGTCTGCGCTCGCGCTGCGCGGCAAGGTCGTAAACGTAGATGTTGTTATTGCGGACAAAACCCAGCATTCGGTCGTCAGGACTAAACGTCTCGCCGACTTCCTCCTCCGGATTGTTCGTCACGCGCACGGCCTTGTCGCTGCCCAACTGGTAATAAAAGAGATCGTTGTTCCAGTTGATCAGTACCGCCGTCTCATCGTTGCTCATCTGGTACGAGCTGCGATTCGCCAGTTCTTTCGCATCCTGATCGGTGACGCCGCCGAGGGTCATTAAAGCGGATTTCATCTTTATGGCATCGAAAAACGGGACGGCTTCACCCGTCACGGCGTCGACTTTTTGGATCTTGGGCGCGTCTTTCTTCGACGCGTCTGTCAGCAGATAGTGCTTGCCGTCCTTAAGCCAACGAACGGTTGGAACGGTGCCGCTGAAGTTAACCTTCTTCGCCGGATCGAAGATGTCGTCGATGGTTAGAAGCTTGTTCTGGGCCAGAACGCTCGGCGCCTGAAACAGAATCAGCGCCATGATGGAAAGCAGCAAGCAGCGATTTCTCAAAGTGGTCTCCTAGCAGGTAAGTTTCTTAGATTGCCTCTCGTGGAATAAGCTTCTTAATGAACGGGGTCAAAATCGCCAGCACCAATGTCCCCGCCAGCGTAATGCCCGCAAAGATCGCGAAGCCTTTGGTCAGGACAGCGTTGTCATTGCCTTCGAACAGGCGAGTGGTTAGTCCGGCGATATAGCTGCCAATTGATATGGACAGGAACCAAACTCCCAACATCAGCCCGACCATTCGAGCAGGCGAGAGTTTCGTAACGGTGCTCAGGCCTACAGGGCTGAGACAGAGTTCACCAAAAGTCTGGAGCAAGTAGACAAGGACCAGCCACAGTGGGCTTACCCGCCCGCCTCCACCCAACATCGACGCGATCGTCACGACAACGAAGGCGATACCGGCAAAAAACAGCCCGTAAATAAACTTGCCTGGGCTCGAAGGCTGTCGCTCACCCAACTTCTGCCAGAGTGCAGCAAACATCGGCGCGAAGATGATCACAAAAATTGCGGGAACTGACTGAAACCAACTCGAAGGGTATTGCCACCCAAAAATAGTTGTACGCGTCAGACGATCAGCGAAGAGAGTGAGACTCGAGCCTGCCTGTTCGTAAGTCATCCAAAACAGAATCGAGAAGATGAACAGGATGAAAATGACCAAAACACGTTTGAGCTCGTCGCCATTCAAAAGCCTGGTGGTGCCGATGAGATAACCCGCAAAGAAACCAACCACGCCTGGAAATAAAGCCGAAACAAGGCCGGCATCGCCAAAGTAGTAACCAATGCCGACACCAATTGCGCAACCAAGAATTGCCAGGCCCATGGTCACGAAATCAAAGCCGGTAGACTCGTCTCGCTTTTTCTGCTTTGGCTCCGGCTTACGACCAACGTCATTCAACCGAGCGCCACCCAGCACATACTGAATCAGTCCGAGCGTCATGCCCACGCCGGCCGCGCCGAAGCCCCAATGCCAGACCGAGTTTGGATCGAAACCCATTGAGGTTATAAACCTACGGAACGCTGGAGCCTGTGCCAGAAACCCGACCACAATCGGTGACAGGAAGGCCCCAAGATTGATTCCCATGTAGAAGATCGAAAAACCGGCATCGCGGCGTTGATCTTTCTCAGGATACAGTTGTCCTACCATCGCACTGATGTTCGGCTTGAGCAGCCCGGTGCCGCAAGCGATCAGAATCAGGCCCGCATAGAAATTAAAGTGTGTGTTGATGGCCATCGAGTAATGGCCACAGGCAATGATGATTCCGCCAATAAAAACCGCCCGACGCGCGCCAAAGATGCGATCAGCCAACCAGCCGCCGATCAACGGCAGATACCAGACTGATGAAACATAGGTCGCATAAATCAGTGCGGCATATTTCTCGTCAAAACCCAAACCACCTTCGGCCAGTGCCTTTGTCATGTAGAGCGTAAGGATGGCCCGCATGCCGTAATAACTAAACCGTTCCCACATCTCCGTAAAAAAGAGAGTAGAGAGTCCGCGCGGATGTCCAAAGAATCCTTGATCTATGCCGGCGTTTGAACTGGCTCCGCTGGCATCTACTGGTGTGCTCATAGCGACTGTCCTTATTCGGAACATTTTAGGCGCGCGGATGATTGGCCGACGCCCCTTCAATCAGGGAGAGCTGTGCGTTCGAGAATCCGTAACGCGGAAACGGAAGAACGCGAGCATTCAGCCAAAATGCGGATGGACTGTCAAGGCAAATAACGAACGCCAGTTCTCAAGACAAGTTGAACCTATTCCTGTTGGAGTCCTTTTCATCGTTGACCTTCAGGTGCTGCCAACCTGCTTGACAGGCGTGTTTCCAGCGGCGTATAAGCACAATGGAAAACGTGGTGAGTTAAGGCGACTTGCGGCCA
>JBDUAQ010000027.1:0-23387 GCA_040004575.1 bacterium | reverse complement strand
GTGCGAGCGAGCCCGCGGTTGTCATCATGCGATCGGCAGTATCGATGTTGTCCTTAATTAGAATAGGAATTCCGTGGAGCGGGCCACGCGCACCCTTCTGCTTGCGTTCGCGATCAAGTGCTTCGGCAATCGACATCGCGTCAGGGTTTACTTCGATGACGGAATTCAACTTTGGACCGTCCTTGTCGATTTCGTCCATACGATCCAGATACTTCTTTACTAACGAACGCGCGGTGTACTTGCCAGACTGCATGCCGGCCTGTAACTCGGTAATCGTGAACTCCTCCAACTCAAACTCTTTGGGAGAAGCCGGCAGGTGTTTGGCAGGGTCGGGTGCGGCGAGTAATGACGCGGGCTTACCGATAGCGAGAGCGCATCCGAGTGCGCTGGTTTCCAGAAATTGTCGTCGTTTCATTCGTGCCTCCGGTCGTCACAAGGTAGTGGTCATGCGGGTTTGCTCTGTGCCACCTTTGTGTTCTCTGTGCCTCAGTGGTGAGTCTTGTCGTAGCCCACCACAGAGACACAGAGGTCACAGAGGACGCACAGAGATAATTAATTCCATTCGCTCCAATGGTGTGTGCTGGTTAAGCGGTTTTCGGAACGTGTCCCATAAGCGCCAGCAAATTATTTTCTGAATCGCGGAACGAAGCTAACCACAGATCATAGGTTCCCATGTCCGCAACAAAGATCGGCGCCTCCTCAAACTTCACGCCGCGCTCGAGGAGAGTCGCATGCGCCTGTTGAATGTCCGCAACGTTGAAATAGATTATTGAACCGGGATGATCAAACTCCGGCTTCGGTGGCAGCGAGAGCATCAATCTGATTCCGTCGCAATCGAAGAAAGCCAGATTTGGCGGCACGCTGAAGAGGTGTTTCATCCCCAGCTTGTAACGATAGAACTCAACCGCGCGCTCGATGTCATGCACGGTGAGCGCGATTTGTTCAATTGTGGAGAGACTGAATTCAGTGGTTGAAGTCATATCGTTTTCTCAGCCCGGGATCGGACTCCAAAATCGGTTTACTTACATCGCGAAAAAGTTATAGGTAATAACGCCGGTCACTTTCACGGGTTCGCCACACAGCTTAGTTGGTGAGAACTTCGCTGCTCTCGCTGCGGCAACCGACGCCGCCTGCAGCAAAGGGTGACCTGAGACTGCATGGGCTGCGATGATGTCGCCCGATTCATCGATCGTTACCTGAACAACTACGGTACCGCTTGCATGGGCTTGTCTGGCGATCATTGGGTAATCCGGTCTCGGTAGACTGATAGCTCGGCCGTTCAGCACGCCGCCGGTTATCAGTTGTTGCTGCGATTGTCGTTGCGAACTGCTTGAGTCCTCTGACCCGAGTACAGTGATCACACCCAGTTTAAGTTTGAGAGAAGTTCGAACGGCACTCCAGGCGGAGTCCGCAAGTTCGTCGTCAATCTTTCGAACATATGCAAGGCTGACAAATTGATGATTCATTCGACCAAAATAGACGTCGCCGAGTGCCGGCTTGTCATCTATCAGGCCATGCAATTGCGACCCCTCGATGTTGTCGGAGCCAACCTTCGTTGTTACCCGAGCACCATGAAGCGCATCGCTGGCGTGGATTACGGTTGCAAGTCGTTTAATCAACGCCGAGGTGACCTTGTCGCGTTCAGCGTCAAAATCACATGCGGACGTCAAACCGCCGGATCTGATGACGACAATTTGAGTTGCACCGGGTCCGGGAGAGATGGTTACTGTTTGCAGTTTCAGCGCGTTGCTCTCGATCACGGTCCAATTAGCCGGATAGTCAAAGGCCACGCCGTCTTTTTCATAGTGCTTTGTCGGGAAAGTTCCCACCTGATTTTGGCCGCCGACTATCGACAGTAGGGCTACCAGAATAATAATTGATAGATGATTCATGCTCAGGTTGCCTCAGACTCAGGTTTCACCTGTGTTGGGTGATCGGTACTTTGCAGAGAGCCCAGCCAATCTTAAGAATGAAGAATCTACCGTGCTCTATTCGTTCTGTCCAGAGTTCTGCCTCAAATCTACAACCGTGTTCCCAGCTACTAGCAAATTCCGGCTGCTTGCCCTACCGTTGTTCATTAAAGCTCAATGGCAAGAATCGCGACTGGATGCGCTAGCGCGCTACGGAAGTAAAAAATGTCTACGGAAACTGTGAAAGAAACTGAGCAGTCGCTTGAAACCACTACGGCGGCGTTGCCGCTGGTGGCGGTCGTCGGGCAGCCGAATGTTGGCAAGTCTACGCTCTTTAATCGACTGATCGGTCAGCGGCGCTCCATTGTCGGCGACGAGCCGGGCATCACGCGCGACCGCATCTACGGTGAAGTGGAATGGGCGGGCAGTCGGTTTTCCATAGTCGATACCGGCGGCATCATTCCTGATGACGACGCTGTAATCCCAGCGAACATTTTCAAGCAAGCTGGCTTCGCCATCGATGACGCGCAGGCAATTATCTGGGTGGTTGATGCGCGCCTCGGTCTGACGCCGCTCGACGAAGAGCTGGCGACGCTGCTGCGCTCGACGGGCAAGCGCGTGTTGGTGGCGGCGAACAAGTCGGAGAAGGCGCGAGTAGAGGCAGAGGCGGGAGAGTTTTACCGTTTCGGGTTTGAAGAAGTCTTTCCGGTGTCGGCAGAGCAGGGGATTGGGCTTGGTGAGTTGCTCGATGCGCTGGTGAAGGATTTGAAGTATGAGGCTTTGGATCTCGAAGCGGATGCAGGCAAGCTGCCTGTGCTCCCAGCAGCGCGCGAGTTACGCTTGGCGATTATCGGTCGACCAAACGTGGGCAAGTCTTCGTTATTGAATCGGCTGATCGGCGAAGAGCGGGTGATCGTGTCTCCCGTCGCCGGCACCACGCGCGATTCAATCGATACACTGCTCACGACCCCCGAACAGAAGTTTCGTCTCATTGACACGGCCGGCATCCGGCGCAAAGGCAAAACCGGCGAGATGGCCGAGAAGCTTTCGGTGGTGATGGCGATGAAGAGTTTGGCGCGCGCGGACGTGGCGATTGTGATCATTGACGCCGAAGAAGGACCTACCGCTCTCGATGCGCACATCGCGGGTTACGCGCACGATGCTGGCTGTTCAATCATCATCGCGTGTAACAAATGGGACGCGGTGAAGAATAAAGAGACCAGCACCTCAGCGCAGTTTGAACGCAAGGTGCGCGAGAAGATGAAATTTTTGGAATGGGCGCCGGTGATTATGATCTCGGCTTTGAACGGCCAGCGCGTCGAGAATCTCCTGGGGCTCGCCATCCGCGCCAACGCAGAACGCAACCGGCGCATTCCCACGTCACAGCTAAATGCCTTTTTCGAAGCCGCGGTTTCGCAGCCGCGCGGTGGCAGTGCGCCGGCGCCGGTCAAGGGCGGACTGTCTCGGCTGCACGTGCAATACATGACGCAAGTGTCGGTGCGGCCGCCGACGTTTGTGTTGTTCACTTCGGGCGGCAAGTCAGGGCTTCATTTTTCTTACCTGCGCTATCTGCTGAATCGTTTGCGTGAAGAGTTTGATTTCTTTGCGACGCCGCTCCGGATTATCGAGAAGCACAAGACAAGGAAGAAACGGTAGCTAGACATCTGCGTAGTGGGAATGAAAAAAACACTTATCCTCATCTCTATAGCGGTAGCCGTCGCCGTCGCGGGGATATTAACCTACACCTTTGTGCGGGATACTTCTGAGATTACCTCTACCTCGTCTCCCAATAATAAATACACTGTCCGAATATCTCAGGAGCGGCCGCTCCCAGGAATCGAAAGGTATGTTTACTTGAACGTCGCTCGAGGTGGCGAGTCACTGCTGAAAAGGAAGCTGCTCTATACCGGAGATATGTTGGACGACGAGTTTAATGGCCTCTATCCAAATCATTCCTGGCTGTCCGAATCCATTCTAAGGATTGGTCGAGGCGACGGCGCGCAGTCTGACACAATACAAATCTCGAACAACTCATCGGCGCGAATCAAATACCTTCTAATTGAAACCTACGAAGATAAGTTTATCCTTTTAGATGTCGAGCCGGGTGCCGTGGTGAACCAAGCGTTCCGTTATGTCGGTCGCCTCTCATGCCAGGGTGAGTTTAGCGAGTCAGGGAAACGTTTTGGCGATGCAATAGAGTTGTCGAAACAAGGTGGAAATGCCGCGCACAATCAATTCTTAATCAGTTTGAAAGAGGATGGCCTAAGCATTGAGAGCCCCCAACAAGCGGTAAATCATAGTCGGTGCTGCGCCGTCGATAGACCAGATATTGATCATGAATAACCTGTGAATGACCACGAAGCCCCCAGTAACCTTTGAAGTCTTCGCCCGCGACGGTGAAGCACGCGCCGGGGTGCTGACCACGCGCCGCGGCCCGATCGAGACGCCTGTCTTCATGCCGGTCGGCACCGCCGGCACAGTTAAGGGTATGCGCTTCGAAGTTCTTGAAGACGAGCTCGAGGCGCGCATCATTCTCGGCAATACCTATCATTTGTGGTTGCGGCCCGGTGTTGATGTGATACGAAAGTGCGGCGGGCTGCACCGGTTCACCGGTTGGGAAAGAGCGTTGCTTACTGATTCGGGTGGCTTTCAGGTTTGGAGTCTCGGGGCCCTCAGGAAGATCACTGAAGAGGGAACTCAGTTTCGTTCGCACCTCGACGGCAGCCTGCAGTTCCTGTCTCCGGAGATTTCAATGGAAGTACAGGCGGCACTGGGATCAGAGATCGTGATGGCCTTCGACGAGTGTGCAGCCGGCGATGCGCCGCCTGACGTTTCGCGACAGAGTATGGAGCTGACCGCACGCTGGGCCGGCCGTTCGCGCGCGAAGTTTGACAGTTTGCAATCAGAGGCTTTGGATACTGGGCGGACCGAGTTAACCCAAACCACTAGCGGCGCCCAGGCTCTGTTTGGAATTGTCCAGGGCGGCGCGCATCTCGACTTGAGACGCGAAAGCCTGAACCGGACCGCAGAGATAGGTTTTGACGGTTACGCTATCGGCGGCCTGAGCGTCGGTGAAGAGAAGGAAGTGATGTGGCGTGTGGTTAACGATCTTGCGCCGGCGATGCCTGAGGAAAGGCCGCGGTACTTGATGGGCGTGGGCACGCCTGAAGATTTGGTCGAAGCGGTCTCGCATGGAATTGATATGTTTGACTGCGTTCTTCCTACCAGAAACGGAAGAACGGGTCAGGCCTTCACTTCTGCTGGGAAGGTGAACGTAAAGAACGCGCAGTGGGCTTCGGATACGAAGCCTTTGGACGAGTCATGCGAGTGTTCGGTTTGTCGACGACACTCCCGCGCCTATCTCCGGCATCTCCACCTCTCAGGCGAAATGCTCGGGAGCATATTGCTAACCCACCACAATTTGGCCTTCTTCCTTGACACTATGCGACGCGTGAGGCAATCTATTCGGTCTGGCGATTTCCCTAAATTTCGACGAGAGTTCACCGAGGGGCTGAACGCATATGAGCAAGACAAGGCGCTCAGCGGTACTTAGGTGTGAGAGTTGTTCGCGGAGTCTCCAGTGCGCATCTGGAGTTTGAATAAAGGCAACCAATATTTTGACAACACTTCTATCAATGGAAACGGCTGGGGCGTCTCGAAGCGAAGGGAGGTTTCTATGGGTGGTCTAGTCCAGTTACTCCCGATCCTCCTAATCATCGGCGTATTTTATGTTCTCCTGATCCGGCCACAACAGAAACGGCAGCGTGAATTGCAGGAGACGATTTCCCAACTTAAGGCCGGGGACCGCATCGTTACTACCGGCGGAATTATCGGGACAATTACCAACGTGCGCGATACGACTTTCCTTATTAGAAGCGCCGAAAAGTCGATACTCGAGATTTCGCGATCCGCTGTGGCCGGTATCGAAGCGGAGGAGAAATAATAAAGGCTGCGCTCCATACTTAATTAAGATTTCTTTGCAATGAAAAAGAAGAACCTCCTTCAACGTACAATAATCATTGTCCTAATAACACTGGCCGGTTTTTATACCGTCATCGGTCCACGCCATCGTCCTACTCTCCACGATTTCACCTGGTCTGGAATCAAAGCCACATTGGCTGCGAACATTCACCTGGGACTCGATCTAAAGGGTGGTTCGCACCTGGTGATGCGCGTTAAGACTGATGAGGTTCTCAAGAGCCTGACGTTGGCGGATGCCGTAGCCATCGAGAAGGCGGTCAAGGACGCCGGGTTGCCGTTGAAGGAAGTGAGACCGGAAACTACTCCCGGCAACTATCGGATTGTCCTTGAGACCGCCGACGCGTCGAAGCTCGCCGAAATTGAAGATACCGCGAAAAAGAAGTTAGGGGCTGACCTTTCAGTTTGGAACTCGAGTGTCAGCGGCAACACTATCGTTTGGACTTTGCCGGCCGCGGCTCAGGCCAATCTTGCGGAGCAGGCCACCGAGCAAGCCAAACGAATTATCGAAAGCCGGTTGGACTCGGTCGGAGTTGCGGAACCGCTGGTGCAGCGACATGGGTCGCAGGCTTCTCATCAGATTCTGGTGCAGATGCCGGGCATACATGATCCAGAACGCGTGAAGCAGCTGCTGAAGGCCGAGTCAAAGCTCGAGTTGGTTCACGTTGTGAGCCCTCCCCAGACGTCAGGGCCGGCCCAAACCTACAATACTGAGGAAGAGGCGAAGGCTTCGCTGGGCGCGACAGTGCCGACAAATCGTCGCGTGTTGCCATATTCGGAGCACGATGAACCGACCACCGCCGGGGGCCAGGCAGCGACGAACCCGGCCGCGCCGAAACAGAAAAAGTGGGTTGTGGTTGAGTCGCCCGCCGTAGTTGACGGCAGCGAACTTCGCAGCGCAGCGGCAGTTCAAGCTCAAGGAGGCGGCGATACCTACTCAATTTCTTTCTCGCTCAAACCTGTCGGCTCGCAAAAGTTTGGAGCCTGGACAGGCGCCAATATCAACGAGTACATGGGCGTAGTTTTAAATGACGAGGTCAAGTCGATTGCCTACATCAAGTCGGCGATTTCAGATTCGGGAGAAATCTCAGGCCGGTTCACTAAGCAGTCCGCGGACGATTTGGCTTTGACCCTGCGATCTGGCGCTTTGCCTGCGCCGATTGAGTACATGGAAGAACGAACTGTGGGAGCCAGCCTTGGTGACGATTCAATCCGCTCGGGCGTGCGAGCTTCCGTGGTCGGGTTGATCCTGGTTGTTGTCTTCATGTTTGTTTATTACCGCGGTTCGGGTGTGAACGCGGTGGTAGCCTTGCTTTTGAACATGATCCTGATGCTGGCTGGTTTAGTCCTCTTCCAGGCGACGCTCACGCTTCCGGGAATAGCAGGAATCATTCTGACAATTGGCATGGCGGTGGACTCCAATGTGCTCATATTCGAGCGCATTCGAGAGGAATTGAGAACAGGCAAGACCATTCCGTCGGCGATCGAGCAGGGATTTGCGCGGGCGTTCGTAACGATTATTGACACCCACGTCACGACCACGATCTCGTCGTTGTTCCTGTTTTTGTTTGGGACTGGTCCACTTAAGGGTTTCGCCGTGACCCTGGTTCTGGGGTTGGCGATAAATCTTTTCTCGGCTGTTTATGTCTCACGCACGATTTTCATGTGGGAGTTAAGTCGCAAAAAGAAAATGGAATCGCTGAGTATCTAGGTTGGCGACCGAGTGAGCTGCTGTTCACAAGCCGCAAAGCGGTGACTGGTTAATATGATTCAAATTTTTAAAGACGTTAAGATTGATTGGCTGGCAAATCGCCGGATCTTCATAGCTGTTTCGATCCTGCTGATGCTCGCCGGGCTTAGCTCCGCAGTTTTTCGCCAGTGGAAACATCCGCACGGCACCGAAGCGTTTAACCTCGGCGTTGATTTCAAAGGCGGAACCGTTATTACCGCGCGATTTAAACAACGCCCGTCCCCGGAGGCAATTCGCGATGCGCTGACCAAGGTCGGTAGCAAGGACGCTATTATCCAGCCCGTCACCGATAAAACTGACACCGTACTGATCAAGCTGCCTCTGGAAGGGGCGGGGACCGCAGAATCAAAAGAGCAACTGGATGCCGGGCGCGGGATAGTTCGTAACGCCCTGAATAGTTTTGGGCCGGAGGCGGCGGCGCAGGTTGAATTGGCTGCTGATCCAAACGCAGCATACAAGATCATTGGGACGGATGCGGTGGGCGCCGTTGCTGGTGCTCAACTTCGCAACAAGGCTATCGCGGTGACGCTGGCGGCTTTGGTTGGCATCCTGCTTTACATTGCGTTCCGGTTTGAATGGACCTATGGCGCGGCGGCGGTGATAGCTGTGTTTCACGATGTGCTGGTTACGCTTGGCTTCTTTTCAATTTTTCAATGGGAAATAAGTCTGACCGTGATTGCGGCGCTGCTGACGCTGGTGGGCTTCTCGGTCAACGATACGATCGTCGTGTTTGATCGCATTCGCGAGAACCGGCGGTTGCACCGGCGCGATTCCCTGTACAAAGTCACGAACGACTCGATCAACCAAACCCTTTCGCGAACCGTAATCACTTCCGGCCTGGTCTTTCTCTCTGTGCTGGCGATGGTGTTGTTTGGCGGCGAAGTGTTGCGCGGTTTTTCGCTGGCGCTGCTGATCGGCGTCACCTTTGGAACCTATTCATCGGTTGCGATTGCCAGTCCGATTATGGTTTGGTGGGAACAGCGACTCGAGGCTGCTAACCGCGCGTCAATGACGGCGCGAAGTCATCAGGATTCGAGAGTCCCGCGCGTGACTGGTGGACCAAAGCGAGAAGCCCTGGCGGGGAGTGCGGCTAAGCGCTCGAGTGGAGCGGGACGCGCATAGAGTCAGGACTTTTTCGACATTATTAAAAACCAGGTTTTCGCCTTAGTTGCTTTAAATTTGCGCTTGACTTTGCCGCGCGATGCGGCATAGACTGCTGCCGTTGCTGGCCAATTAAATACTCAAGAGTCGACCCGCATTGTGGAAGCGAATGGTTGCGTGGGTGTCAGTCTGTTGAGAGGCCGGCGAGTTTTTTCCCCGCATAGCGGCTTTTCAATTTTGACTCGAAGTACTCAAGATCATTGAGGCTGCGGCATTCCCCATCATTTGTAAGACTCAGGCGGGACGGAAGATCGACGTTTGAGAAGCAATTAAATAGTATCGAAAGAATTCTGCAACCCTGATCCATTTGGCACCGGAATAGGGAGGACAAAAATGTTCGATAATCTTGTAGAGTCTGGTTCGCACAAACAGGATCTATCGCGAAAGGGCTCATTTCTTTTAGGCACGGTGGCTATCTATGCAGTCATCGGAATCTCCCTGCTGGTGGCCGGCATTCTATACGCGCCTGCGTATCTCGATGCTCAGGACCTGGAGTTGACCACCCTGGTCGCACCGGTTCCTGTGCCGCAACAGGCAACCCCGGAAAAGCAAGAGGCCAAGCCGCAGGAAACCAAGCAGAATGTTGATATACGCAAAGAATTGATTGCGCCAGTTGCGGAATCCCGCGTCGTGCCGAAAGAAGTTTCCGCCAAGGCCAGTGATATTCCGCCAGTGAGAAAAGGCGTTCAAACTATGATCGGCAACGAGTCGTCAAATGCTGCTGTTCCCATGCCAGCTGGACCCGGTACGGGATTAGGCACTGGACCGGTTGGACCAACCCAGGTGCTGAGCGATGAGCCGCCACCGCCACCGCCACCCAAGCCGACTCCGCCCAGAGCTCCTATATCAGGTGGCGTGCTCAACGGAAAAGCTATCGCCCTGCCAAAACCTGCTTATCCACCGATAGCGAGGCAGGCCCACGCTTCGGGAACGGTGGTCGTTCAGGTGACAATCGACGAGAACGGCAGCGTGATCTCAGCGCATGCAGTGTCTGGTCATCCGCTGCTGCAAGCGGTGGCAGTGGCAGCCGCGCGTGGGGCGAGATTCTCGCCGACTAAGTTATCAGGACAGCCAGTAAAGGTGACAGGCGTCATCACGTACAATTTCGTGGCTCAATAAACCGTGGAGGTTCAGCGCCGTGCGAGCCTCTGCGGGCTCATTCTGCGGGTTCCCTGCGAGCTATCAATGTAAGAAAAACCTTTTGGAGGGTTTACCGTGACAATTCTAACCAGTCTTCTAGGAACGAAAGCGTTTGGCTTGATGGTCTACATGTGGCAGGCAGCGGAGGCTGCTAGTCCGACGCCCACGCCCGGAGTGAATCACTTCTCTCCCATGCAAATGGTTAAGAGTATGGGCGCCGTCGCTATTGGCGTGGTCATTGTTCTCTTGATCATGTCGGTTTATTCAATTGCCATCATGGTCGAACGATACTTGACGTATACGGCCGCGAAGAAGCAGTCGCGCGAGTTTGCGCCACGCGTTGCTCAGGCACTGAAGAATGATCGCATCGAGGAAGCGATCAACATCAGCGACAAACACCGCAAGTCGCACCTGGCGATGGTAGTGAGCAGTGGTCTGCAGGAGTTTCGCGCACATGAGGGAGCGTCTGACATATCAGGCGACGAGATCGAAGCCTCGAAGCGTGCCCTGCAACGAGCGATTGCTATCAAGACCGCCGAGTTCAAACGCGGTCTGTCTGGCCTGGCGACGATTGGATCGACGGCCCCCTTCGTGGGACTGTTCGGCACAGTGTTCGGAATCATTAATGCGTTCAGCGCGATGGGTGACGCCGGTCAGGCGGGTATTGGTGCGGTAGCGAGCGGTATCTCCGAAGCGCTCTTCACCACGGCGCTGGGCTTGCTCGTGGCGGTTCCGGCAGTGTGGTTGTTCAACTACTTCACCGGCAAGGTCGATGGGTTCATTGTCGAGATGGATAACTCGGCGTCTGAACTGGTTGACTACTTTATCAAGAACCGCACGAAGCAACTGAAGCCTTAATGCGGGGCTCAAGGCTGGAGTCGGTGGGACTTTCTGGTCCCAACGAGGGCTATTGGCGTGCCGGGTTGGTCGCTATTGGGAAAGGAGTTTTGTTATGGGAATGGCATCTGGTGGCGGTGGTGGTTTTCAATCCGAGATTAATGTCACCCCGATGGTCGATATCATGTTGGTGTTGCTGATCATCTTCATGGTGGTAACGCCCATGTTGCAGCATGGCGTCACGGTAAACCTGCCGAAAGATCTGAATAATCCTGAAGAAGATCAAAGAATCATCAAGGACAATTCGATCGTGATTGCCATCCCCAATGACGGCGAGTACTACCTTGGCAAAGATAGAGTCGCCAAAGAGAACATCAAAGAGAAGGTCGAAAAGATGTTGGGAAACATCAAGAAGGAAGAGGATAAGGTTGTCTACATCAAGAGCGGCGTAGGCGTGAGCTACGGAGAAGTGGTCACTGTCATTAACGAAGTCAGGGCGCTCGGTGTGGATAAGATAGGACTAGTGGCAGATAAGAAGAAAGGCGGAGAAGCCGCACCGCCTGCTAAGCCGGCCTAAGTCCGATTTTTGTGGCCGGGTTGGAGTTTCTTTCAAAGGAGTAAGCTGATGGAACTGGGAAGTGCAACAAAAGGTAAGGCGTCGAAGGCGGTTCCTTATATCAATGTGACCCCCCTCATCGACGTGCTGCTGGTGATGTTAATCATCTTTATGGTGATCACGCCGCTTAAGCCCAGCCGCTTCGAGGCTGACATCCCCACCCAAAGGGATCCCAACGAAGATTTGAGCCAGTTGAAACCCAACCCGCTGACACTGGTCGTCTCAATTTCGAATGACCTTCAGTTAAAGCTGAACCAGGACAACATAGGATCTGTTAACGACACGGCTCCATTGAGCCAAAAGCTGCTGCAATTGTTCCATCAGCGAGCTGAGACTCGAGCCTACAGGACGGGGATGGAAACACGCACCGATTTGCCTGAGAGCCAGCGAATAGAGAAGACAGTTTTCGTGAAGGCTCCGCGATCGGTAAAATATGGTGACGTCGTTAGGGTGATCGATGCGCTCAAAGGCGCGGGTGCAAATCCCGTCGGACTTCAGGTAGACGATCTGCCGAATTAGAGTTGGCTACTGGCCGCGCGAAAACGGCGCAAAGAGATCTAGCCCCAGTTGGTGTTGGGCCCAATCACTTAAAATGGAGCCATTGATAAATGAAACTCTCTCAAACTAGAGTCGTCATATTGTTGGCGATTCTTGTTGTCTCGGCCTCGGGCTGTAGTCTGGTCAATCGGATCCGGGCAAAGAACCAACTGAATGAGGCGGCTCGCGCTTATCACGATGGGCATTTTGAGGAAGCCGAGCAGTATTCAAGACGGGCCCTCGAACTTGATCCAAACAGCAAGACTGCACCCTTATTCATTGCCCGCACTATTCACGCGCAATATAAGCCCGGCGTTCAGGCTCCCGAAAACCTAGCGAAAGCCAATGAGGCAATCCAGGCCTATCAGCTCGTCCTCCAACGAGATCCCAAAAGCGATGAGGCGTATAAAGCTATCGCTTACCTTTACGGCGCCACCAAAGACGATGAAAAGTTGCGCTCGTGGATTTCTTCCCGAGCTAACGATTCCAGCGTGGAACCTGAGAAGCGCGCCGAGGCCTACATTGTTTTAGCCAGCAAGGATTGGGATTGCTCTTTCAAGATCACTGAACTCCCGATCAATTCAACGAAGACCATGGGGGCCGGCAATAAGTTGACAATAACCTACAAGAAGCCGGCGAACCAAAAGGATTTTGACACTGCACAGGCATGTGTGAAGCGGGGTCTCGAAGAGGTCGAAAACGCGATTAAGCTTGATCCGAATAGCGAGCCTGCCTGGTCTTACAAGACCAATTTGCTCATCGAAGCTGTCAGACTGGCGGAGATGGACGGCAAGATGGATCAAAAGGCTCAACTGGAAAAGCAACGAGAAGTAGCACAACAGCGCACCACTGAACTCAGTAAAATAAATCAGAAGAAGAAGGAAGAAGCGGAAGCCAAAAAGGCAGCCTCGCCTGCAAAGACCTAAACGCGCCGACGAGCTCGCAATCATTTCTCCGGGTGGTGCCTGACTTTCGAGTCGGGCATCACCTTTTTGTTATACTCAGGCTTAGATATTTTCCCAGGACAAGAGAGCACGGCTGCAAGCAGATGATCCGCATTGAAGAAATTGTCGAGAACGTCGCGCGTAACCATCCGCAGGCGAATCTCGATCTGTTACGCCGCGCCTACCTTTTCTCCGCCCGGGAACACAAAGGCCAGAAGCGCGCTTCCGGCGAGTCGTACCTGGTTCACCCCCTGGAAGTGGCCAACATCCTCGCCAACATGAAACTTGATGAGGTCTCAGTTGCCACTGGCTTGCTTCATGACGTAGTAGAAGACACGCTTGTCGACCTCGAAACGATTCGCGAATATTTTGGAGAAGAGATTGCCCACCTTGTGGACGGCCTCACAAAGATTGCGCAGATAAGCAATATCTCCATTGAAGAGCAGCAAGCGGAAAACGTTCGCAAGATGCTGCTGGCTATGGTTGACGATGTTCGCATCGTGCTCATCAAGTTGGCCGATCGTCTTCACAATATGCGCACGCTCCAATACCTTAACCCCGAGAAGCGAAAACGTATTGCCGAAGAGACAATGGAAATTTTCGCTCCGATCGCACATCGCCTCGGTATGGGTAAACTCCGCGGCGAACTTGAAGATCTGGCGTTTCGGCATCTGTACCCGGAAGACTACCGCGAGTTGGCGGAACAACTGGAAAAGCGCCGGGCGGAGAACGAAGCCTTCCTCGGCGGCGTTACGGAACGAATTGAAGCGAAGATGAAGGAAGCCGAAGTTCCGTTTGTGCGGGTTGAAGGTCGCGTGAAGCGCTTGTACTCAATTTGGAAAAAGTTAAAGAGTCAGAAGATCGAATTGGATCAAGTTTACGACCTAGTCGCGGCGCGCGTGATCACGCCAAACGAAGTGCGGCATTGTTATGCGGCGCTGGGCGTTATCCATAACACCTGGCGGCCCGTGCCGGGACGGATAAAGGACTGGATTGCAACTCCGCGTGACAATCTCTACCAGTCGCTTCATACCTCTGTGATTGGCGCTGACGCGCAGTCGTTTGAAGTACAGATTCGCACCGAGGAGATGCATCAGATTGCCGAGGAAGGCGTTGCGGCCCACTGGAAATACAAGGAGGGCAAACGCGGCGCGCGCGACGATGACAACGCCTTTCAGGCTTTGCGCTCGCTGGTCGAGTGGACCCAGGAAGTCAAAGACTCGCGCGACTTTCTCGATTCATTGAAGTTGGACCTCTATCCCAAGGATGTTTATGCCTTCACTCCGATGGGTAAAGTCATCCAACTGCCCAGGGGTGCAACGCCGGTGGACTTTGCTTTCATGATCCACTCCGAAGTGGGAAACACCTGCACCGGCGCGCGCATTAATGGGCGCATTGTCCCGCTGCGCAACCAAATACAGAATGGCGACGTCGTTGAGATTCTCACGACGGCAAACTCGCATCCTTCGCGCGATTGGCTCAACTTCATCGTCACCGGTCGGGCCCGTAATCGAGTCCGCCATTGGGTCGCTGAACAGCAACGCGCGGAATCGATCGACATCGGCCGCAAACTATTTGAGAAAGAGGCAGCGAGGTTCCAACTGTCCGCAAAGAAACTCTTTGGCGATAGCGACAAAGAAATGAAGCGCGTTGCCGGCGAATACGGTTATGGACGTGTGGAAGATCTGCTGGCCGGCATTGGCTACGGGAAACTGATTCCGCGTAATGTGATCGCGAAGTATTTAGGCGCTGAGCAGTTTGAACACCTCGATAAACAAAAAGAGTCGCGGTTGCGGAGTGGGGTTCGAGCCGTCAAGCGACTTATTCGCCTGGGTGACGATTCAATCGTGGTGCGCGGGGTTGACGATCTGATGGTCGTACGAGCGCGTTGCTGCAATCCGCTGCACGGCGAAGAGATCGTTGGCTACGTCACGCGGGGGAAGGGCGTCGCGGTTCATGAAAAGCGCTGTAAGAACGTAGCCTCGTTGATGATCAATCGCGAGCGAATAGTTGAAGTGGAATGGGCCGGACGTCCGGAAAAGACAGCTTACGCCGTCAAACTGCTCGCCGTAACCGAGAACCGCACCGGCATGATAGCCGGAATCACCGGCGCGATTTCCGATTTGAAGACTGGCATTCGCGACGCACGCGCCTCGGTGGCCTCAGACGAAAAAGGACACGTTGAGGTGACGGTTGAAGTCTTCGACGTCAAGCACCTGGATAAGGTCATTAACTCCATCAAGGGCGTTCCCGGCGTTTTGGACGTCGAGCGAATGCAGGGCGCGGTCTAATTAGCACTTCCCGCTACTTTGGCCTTCCCTGAGCGTTTCTGCTAGAATCCCGCCTTTGCTTGCACCAACTAAAAAAGAGGCAATCGCAACTGTGAAGGAGATCATCCAAACCGAGCGCGCACCAGGTGCCATCGGACCGTATTCGCAAGCCGTTAAGGCGAATGGGTTGATCTTCGCGTCGGGTCAGATACCAATTGATCCGCATACCGGGCAATTTGTGGCGGGTGGCATAGCAGAACAAACAGAGCAGGTACTTAAGAACCTGGCTGCGGTGCTGGAAGCCGGCGGGAGCGGGCTGGACCGCATCATAAAGACCACAGTGTTTTTGGCTGACATGCAGGAGTTCGCGGCGATGAACGAGGTTTACGGCAGGTTCTTCAAAGAACTGCCGCCGGCTCGCGCCACTGTCGAGGCGGCCCGCCTGCCCCGGGATGCGCGTGTAGAGATCGAGGCAATTGCCTTGGCTTCGTGAGAAATTGGCAATAAGAAACCGGCGCTCAGGTCGGCAGACCCGGCACCGGTCGTTTATCAGAAGAAACGAAATTTACGCAGCTTTAGCGATTTTTCCGGCTTTGATGCAACTGGTACAAACTTTCATTCGTTGAGCGCCGCCCTGGGGCAGTTGCACGCGAATGGATTGCAGATTCGGATTAAATCGCCGCGGTGTTCGATTGTTTGCGTGGGAAACATTGTTTCCGAATTGAGGTCCTTTGCCGCAGACTTCGCAACGTTTAGCCATAATTTTATGATACCTCCAAAGCTTTTGATTGCCGCAGGCTCATAGGACTGAGTAAGAGGCAATAATTGAAACGCAATTTATAACAAACGGTTTTCCCCACCGTCAAGCGGGCACGGCCGGGGCTAACCCGGAGCAATTCTCTAAAGGAGTAAGAATCCAAAGTGCAAAGAACGGTAAAACAAACTATTACAGCCACCTTTCTGGCGGTAACTCTTCTCTCCCTTGGCGCATGCAGCAACAGCGGAGGTTCCGAGAAAGACAGCACGGTTGCGGCCACTGTTAACGGCAAGAACATCATGCTGGCTGAAGTTGAGCGAACCGTGAGTTCCCAGGCGCAAGGCAAGCAAGCCCAGCTTTCGCAACTCGAGTTGGCCCAGGCGCGGTTGCAAGTGCTCGGCAGCCTGATCCAGCGCGAAGTGCTTTTTCAGCGCGCCGACCGGGAAAAGTTACTGCCTACCGACGAAGAGATCACGGCTTTCATTAATCAGCAGAAGCAGCAATCCGGTATGACTGACGATGATTTCAAAAAGAGTCTCGCCGCCCAGAGTATGACAGAGGAGGCCTACCGCGAGGAAACGCGAAAGAACGTGGCCATCCAGAAGCTTCAGGACAAGTACAACTCCAAGATCACCGTTAACGATAAAGAGGTAGAAGACTTTTACAACGGCAATCGTGAGCGTTTTGTCAGTGCGCGTGGTGTTGCCCTGGCGATGATCATGGTCGATCCAGCCGATAACGCTAAAGATGGCATTACCTTAAACGATGCGAAGAGCGATGCTGAAGCCAAGTTGAAGATCGACAATATCAATCAACAACTCAAGGGTGGTGCGGACTTCGCTACGGTCGCGAGAGCCAAGAGCGAGGATGTCAATAGTGTTTCGCGCGGCGGTGACGTCGGTTTTGCCACTGAAGAAGATTTAAAGCAGAACGGATTTCCCGCCGATCTGATCACCAAATTCTTTGCTATGCAGGCAGGGGATAAAACGGAGCCGGTTCGATTTGATAACGGAAAGTGGTACATCTTCAAACTTGAAGAGAAACGATTGCAGACTGAAAATCTTACGCTCGAGAGTCCTAATGTTCGTCCGCAGATTACTCAAGCACTGACAAAACAGCGGGCGGACATTCTCAATGCGGCGCTTCTTGAGGTGGCGATGAACGAGGCGAAGATCATCAACAACATGGCGAGCACTATGCTCAATAACCCGAGCAACCTTGGATTGCGGCCCGCATCGCCGGGCACTGTGGCATCTCCGCAAGCGAGCACGGCTACCACGACGCCGAAGGCGACCGCTCCCGCAATTACAGCTTCGCCGGCCACGGCGGCTGCGAGTCCGAAGGCCAGCGCTTCGAAGAAGCCCTAAGTATTGTTAACAGGTGTGCGCGGGTGCAGGAGGCTTCATAAGCTCCGCACCCGCTTTTTTTGGGTCGGTTGCATTTGATTCTCCATTGAAGTAGCTGCGTAGATCCGCAGCACCAGCAAATGTTGTTTCGTCTTTCAGAAGTATACAAGTCTTACGGCACGCAGGATGTCTTGCGCGGCGTATCATTGCAGATAAATCCCGGCGAGCACGTTGGACTCGTGGGCCGCAACGGGTCAGGCAAGACCACGATTTTTCGTCTCATCAATAACGAAGAACCGCCCGATCGCGGCGACGTGATACGCGCCCGCGGCACGCGTCTCGGTTTACTGGCGCAGCACATCCACTTTGAACCTGGTTCGACAGTCCATGAGTCAGCACTCGCGGCGTTTGGTCATCTCCAACAGATTGAGCACGAGATGCACAAACTCGAGCATCGTATGGGAGAAGCTCCTGACGATCTGGACAAAATCCTCGAGCGCTACAGCGATCTGCAGCATCAGTTTGAGCGCGAAGGCGGCTTTGAATATACGGCCAAGGCGGAATCAATCCTGCAGGGATTGGGGTTCGATCGCACGACCTGGTCGCTGGAGACAGAGAAGCTCTCAGGCGGGCAGCAAAATCGCCTTGGCCTCGTTCGCCTTTTGCTTGCTGAGCCGGATGTTCTCCTGCTGGACGAGCCCACCAACCACCTTGATGTCACGGGCGTCGAATGGCTGGAGGAATTTCTGCAGGCTTATCCAGCGGGTTTTGTGATTATTAGCCATGATCGCTACTTTCTCGATCGCGCTTGCAAACGCATTATCGAGCTCGAAAATGGACGCGCCGCGAGCTACACGGGCAACTATTCCGATTACCTTGTCGAGCGCGAAGAGCGACGCGAAGCGCAACAGCGCGCCTACGACAATCAGCAACAACTGATCGCAAAGACCGAGGAATTTATCCGCCGCAATCTGGCCGGACAGAAAACGAAACAAGCGAAGTCGCGTCGCACAATGCTTGCCAAGCTTGAACGCGTTGACGCGGTCCGTGCAGACCAGTCGTCGGGTGACTTTCGGCTTCGCTCGATCGAGCGGGCAGGGAATCACGTGTTAACGGTTGACCAGACGACTATCGGTTATCCGGACAAGGTTCTCGCGCGTGATATTTCGTTTGTCTTACGCCGAGCTGAGTGTCTCGGCATTATTGGACCCAACGGCTCAGGCAAGACCACCTTTCTAAGAACAATTCTGAAGAAGATCCCACCGCTGGCCGGTGAAATCCGTTGGGGCACGAAGGTTGAAGTCGGTTACTACGCCCAGCAACTCGACGATCTCGATGATCGAAACGAAATCATCATGGAACTCAGAAGGGTTGCTTCCCCGGGAGCAACCGCCGGCGAGCTGCGTTCGTTTCTCGCCAAGTTTCTTTTTAGGGGCGACGACGTTTACAAACATGTTCGCGATTTGTCTGGAGGCGAAAAGGGAAGACTGGCGCTGGCTAAGTTGATTTACTCGCGCGTCAATGTGTTAGTGCTCGATGAGCCGACTAACCATCTCGACATTCCTTCGCGTGAGGCGCTGGAAGAGGCGCTTGATGCTTATGAAGGAACCATATTGACTATTAGCCACGATCGCTATTTCCTCGATCGGGTTGCGACTCAGATTCTCGCGCTCGATGGGGAAGGAATCGCCGAACACTATGACGGCGACTATACCGAGTATCACGATTGGAAAGCGGCGAGAGCGAGCCGCGAGTCAGCATCATCCGCAGCAGCGGCGTCAGAAGCCCGACGGGTAGAGAGGGCATTTTCTGCAGAAAGCACCGCGTCGAAAAACGCAGAATCAGCGCCCACTGCTGGTGGATCTCGACGCAGCAAGACAACCACATCAGCTGACGACGCAAAGCGAGTCAAAGTAATCAAGAAGCCGCGCGACTCTGAAACGATCGAATTGGAGATTGCCGGATCAGAACGGCGCCTGGCTGAGCTGTCGGAACAAATGTCGCACCCGGAAGTCGCGCGCGATATTACCAAACTGGTTGCGGTTAACGACGAGTACAAAGAAACCGAGGCGCGTCTCGCCGGGCTCTACGATGAATGGGAGCGAGCCGAGAGTTCACGAGTCCCTCACAGACGTTGACGACTTTTCAATGATCCCAAATTAGCTTTTCTTTGCCGAAATCCTGCCATCTGTAACCACGATTCGATTTATTCCCATCAGCATCATAGTGGCGAGCAGTTTCTGACGGCTCGAGGCGAGTCTGACCCGCAGGCGTTTTGGTTTACTGCTGCTGCCGAAGAAATGAGGGAGTCGATAAACCAGGTAATCGCGAGCTTCATTGTCACTAGTAGTCGAGCTGATGAACTCGTCCAGAGACTTTGCTACGCCGGCCACTAATTTCGCGTAAGCTTCCATCTGTTTGATCGAAGCGTCCACGATCGCATCGAACACGCCATTGAGTAGGTTGGAAACAAACTCGGGAAAGTCCACGTCTGCGATCGTCTTATCTGCGCTGTGGCTTTCCTGCGCCACAAGATACTTGGCGACCTTTACCATGTCATGAGCGATTTGCTTGCGCTGGTCTGGTGGTAGCGATTGAAAAGCGGGACTACTTGTGAGCAGGGCTTTGACTTGCGCTCTTACCAGCGTGAGATTGTTTCGCTTCTTAGTCTTCTTCACGATCGTAGTGTAGAGGAACCGCCTCGAGTCCATCAATGCTTTCGGGCATGCTCTAAGCTGAGTTGTGGTTGACACTTCAATCAGGGGTTTGTTACTTTCGCAGGCGTCCTAGGAATAGGCGCGTAGCTCAGTTGGTAGAGCGCTGCCTCGACACGGCAGAGGTCTGGGGTTCAAGTCCCCACGCGCCTACCAATCCTCTCAATAACTTAGCCTTGCGCTCGAGCAATTTTCTTAACCTGCTCCCAAGATCGAGACTCCATCGCCGCTGCTGAAGATCCCCGCCACGCACCCGGTCATCAGTGTCGCCAGCGTAGCGGCCAGCAAGGCTCGTAAACCCAGGCTTGCGAGGTCGTCGCGACGCGAGGGGGCAAGTGCCGCCGTGCCGCCTACAAAGATTGCAACCGCTGCAACGTGCGCAAATCCGCATAGCGCGTAACTCAGGATCACCACGGTTCGGGGATCGGTTACCTGTCCGCTCGAGATTAGCTGTGCGAGATGGTTGTACGAGAAGACCTCGGTCAGGATGATTCGCTCGCCCAACAAGCGAGCGGCTACTGGTACATCGTGCGGTTGCAGTCCAAGCAGAAATGCGAAAGGGTAGAATAACCAGCTCAAGATTCTCACAAGCGAAAGTGGCTCGCTCATTCCGAGCCACGAGCTGCCAGCGCCGAGTAGTTTGTCAACCAGGGCGACCAGGCCCAGGATTGCGATGAGTAGTGCCGAGATACCGGCGGCCAGCTTCAGCCCATCCATCGCTCCCTCGATGATTGCGCTTATCAAATTCTTTGATCGTCCCGACTCGTCTTCCGGAGGAACGCCAGCCAGTGTCTCCGGCGTCCCGGTTTCAGGAATAAGCAGCTTGGCTACGACGACGGAAGCAGGTATCGCCAGGACAGAAGCCGAGAGCAGATGTCCCGCTATCTGAGGAAACACTGGGGTCAGAAAGGCCACGTAGATTCCGAGCGTACTTGATGCGACCGTCGCCATGCCGGTAGTCAACACCAGCAACAACTCCGAGCGCGTCATCTTTTCCAGATAAGGTCGGACTACGAGCGCCGATTCAACTCCGACAAAGATGTTCGCCGCCGAGCTAAGTGATTCTGCGCCGCTAATCTTCATTGTGCGGTGGAAGAGCCTGGCGAATAGCCGCACGAATACCTGCAGCACGCGCAGGTGGTAAAGCATAGAAGTGAATGCGGCAAAGAAAATCACCACTGGAAGAACTTGAAAGACGAGAATGAAGCCGATCGATCCCGACTCTCCCGGGCTTGCCGCAAGTGGTCCGAACAAGAACACCGTACCGCTCTTCGACGCGCTGAGTAAGACCAGCACCGCGTCGTTCAGCCACAAGAAGAGTCGATGTGAAACCGGCAGGCGAAAAATGATCAGACCAATCAGCAGTTGCAAACATACTCCCCACGCGATCGTTTTCCAGGCAATCTTTCGTCGATTAGTGGAAAGCAACCAGGCTATACCCGCGAAGACTATGAAGCCCGCGACTGATACCGCGTGATGAATCATATCCTTTCATCCTCCATTCTGTTTTATTTGCAAGGCCGTAAGATTAATAGATGAAAGACTTGAGTGGCAAATCGTAACGAGATCAAGTCGTCCAACTACCTTACCCCGGACGACACAACCTATCGCAAGAAATTCTCGGGCAAGTTTGCAAGTCGGCGGACCCTTTAGCGGACCATTATTCCCCGCCCTTTATTTCATGATGTACGATAGAGGACATGAAGGTCCTGGTCCTAAGTCATGACGAAGTTGTAGAACTCCTTCCGATGAAAGAATGCATCGCTGTGATGCGTGAGGCCCTCATCGCGCTCGCGGCGGGTCAGGTTCATCAGCCGTTAAGAACAATTATTCGACCACCTGACGCCGCAGGTCTAATGGGATTGATGCCGTCATACATCTCTGGCGATCGCGCTGCCTTCGGCTTGAAAGCAATTTGCGTTTTTCCTGGAAACCCGAGCCGGGGCAAGGATGCGCATCAGGGAGCGGTGCTGCTTTTTAGCGCCGAGACCGGCGAGTTGCTGGCGATGATGAATGCTTCAGCGATCACTTCTGTGCGCACAGCGGCTGTCTCAGGTGTCGCGACAGACTTGCTCGCCCGAAAGGATGCGGGCAAGCTCGCGATCATTGGCACGGGGGTGCAAGCGCGCTCGCACCTGGCTGCAATGTCTCAGGTTCGTTTGATCAAGCGTTGCCGCATAGCGAGCCGGCACATTGAACACGCCGAGGAATTTGCTCAAGAGATGAGACTGAGCTTCTCATTCCCGCTCGAACCAGTTGCGACTGTCGCAGAGGCTCTGGAGGGAGCAGACTTAATCGTCACCGCAACCACCTCCAGCGAGCCAGTAGTGAAGCGCGAATGGATCTCACCGGGCGCTCACCTGAATCTCGTCGGGGCGTGCACGCCAAACGCGCGCGAGGTAGACAGTGCGACGATGGCGGTAGCGGGTGTCTTTGTGGACCGGCGCGAATCAACCATCAACGAGGCCGGGGACTACCTCTTCGCATTGCGTGACGGGGCAATCGGCCCCGATCATATTCGCGCCGAAATTGGCGAGGTCCTTCAGGGAGATAAACCGGGCCGCACTTCACTGGAGGAGATCACATTGTTCAAGTCTCTGGGCCTGGCCGTTGAGGATCTTGCAGCGGCGGAATACCTATACAGACGGGCGAAGGAATTGAATGAGGGCACCTGGGTTGAATACTCATGATTGCCCTCTGAGGTTCTGGTTACGGTTTGCATTTTGGAACTCTTATTCACACCGTGGTTTTAGCCCGGTGATTAGGCGCCTTCTGAAAGCTTGAGAACCGTTTCAACGGTTTGGCTGACGCTGCCATTAGGAAAACCGTTAAAACGGTTAGTTAGATTGTGGGGTACCGAGTCACCGGGCTAAAGCCCGGTGTGAATGAGAGCTGTTCAGGGCGATTGATCGCTGGTCAAACTTGACGACGACCGTGGTTCTGGACGGGACAGACTGAAGTTTATCGGACAGCGGAAAGGTGAATGGAAATGACAATGCTGCCCTCCCTTGGTGCCATCAACGACGCTCGAGGAATGATTGCGAATTCGGCGATCCGCACACCGCTGGTCCGGCTTAACTTTAAAGAGGCGCCGGCGGAGATTTACCTTAAGCTCGAAAACCTTCAGCCGATAGGCTCGTTCAAGATCCGTGGCGCGACGAACGCGATCGGTCATCTGACGCCTGAGACCTTGTCTCGCGGAGTTCTTACTGCATCGGCAGGAAACATGGCGCAGGGGGTAGCCTGGCGTGCGCGTGAGCTTGGTATTCCATGTACGGTGGTCGCGCCTGAGACGGCGCCGGCGACCAAGATCACAGCAATCGAACGGCTCGGCGGACGTGTCATCAAAGTTTCGTTTGAAGAGTGGTGGAAGGCTTTTGAGGAGCGCTCATTCCCCGGCGTCGAAGCAGCTTTCATCCATGCATTC
>JBDUAQ010000167.1:0-7070 GCA_040004575.1 bacterium | reverse complement strand
GCTGGGCCACCGCAGTGAAGCGGGCCGACTCGCGCGCCTCGCCGCGATATGCCTTAACAATCGTTTGATTTGAAAGTGCTTCTTGCGCGGTATCGGTCAGTTCCTTGTTCCCTTCAAAACTCTCGCGCGAGAGATTGCGCAGCGCCGTGCCGAAGCGAGCGGTAAGCACGGCAACGACAGGCGCAATCAAGAGTGAACCGAGCGTTAGTCGCCAACTGTAGTAGAACGAAGCGGAGAGAAACGCAATCAAGGTAAAACTCTCACGTAGCATGTCGCGCAGGGTGCTGGTCACCGACACTTCGATGGCGGCCGCACTCGTAACCAAACGTGACACCAGATAATTGGTGCGATGTCGTTCAAAGAAACTTGCCCCCTGGTTTAGCAAATGGCTGTAGAGATCCTGACGCAGCTTCAGCACGGCAGACTGGCCAATGCGCGCCATCAGAAAAGTTGAAAAATATTCGGCGACTCCTTTGGCGAGAGTGAAAGCTAGCAGCAACAGCGAGATTGTCTTCCAGGCCGCCAGACCGGAGTCAGGAATCAGATGTTGGAGGCCGAAGAGGGTTTGTGTGCGTTGGCCGCTGCCTTTGGTTAGGGCCTGATCGAAGATGGGGACAATTAGAGAGCCAATCGCAATTTCGAGCAGGCCCACCAGGAACATCGCAAACGTGGCGAGCGCAAACGTTTCCCAGTGAGGCTTGATGTATCGCAGCAGTCTCTTAAGATCGCGCATCGGCAGTTCGGAATTACTATTGGCGAACGGTCCTGGGAAGGGTTAAAAAACCGTTGTAAAACTAAAAGAAAACTATACGTACGCGCGCGCGATTGCGTCAAGGCTGAGGGAATTTAAAGTAGTGTCTTAAAGGAGATGGAAGTACAACCAGTGCAGAACCGCGAGCGGTAGCGACCGGATCCAACACTTAACCGCGAAGCCTCAAGTCTTAACAAACAAAAGTGGATTTCAAGGTTGAATCCAGCATCCGGTCGCTCTGCAGCGGCTCATTTTACAGTACGGTCGCATGGCCCTGTCTCCACTAGCTTTTTCTTAGACCACACTGGCGAAACTACGCTATACTCCTCAACGAGATTCCCCAATCACTATTAAGGACCAGAAGAACTTGGGACAGCCATCACAAGTAGCGAGCAAGTACGCCGGAAAGCGACTGCTGATCGTTGATGACGATGCGGACATGCGGTTGTTGCTGGCGGAGTATTTTCGCCGGCTCGGCTTCCAGGTTGACGAGCGCGAAAGCGGCGCGCAGGCGCTAGAGCCCGCAATCAGCGGCAGGTTTGATTGTTTTATCTTCGACGTTTCGATGCCTGGAATTTCAGGCTTTGAACTGCTAAAGCGTGTCAGGGAACGAGGCGTGCAAACCCCGGCGCTCTTTCTAACTGCACACGATGCGCTCGATTACAAAGTGGCCGGCTACGAAGCCGGCGCTGACGACTATCTGGCCAAACCCTTTAGTCCGCGCGAGCTGGAATTTCGCATCGCCGCTCTCTTGAGGCGCACGAGCGAGAGCGAGCCCGACACTGACAACGAGAGAGTGCAGGTTGGGGAACTCGTGATCGACAAGCGCCGTCATGAGGTTGTCAGGGAGGGCGCGCGCATCGACCTCACGCCGCTCGAGTTTCAAATTCTGGAATTGCTGGCGTCAGAGCCGGGACGCGCGTGGTCGCGCAATGATTTGCTCGACAGAGTTTGGAGCACGGAGTATGAAGGATACCAACGCAACATTGACCCACACATCAATCGACTGCGGAAGAAACTGGAAACAGATCCCAAGAACCCGCGGTACGTGCTTACCGTTCGTGGCGTCGGTTATAAATTGAACGAAGCTCCCTAAGCTTTCTCCTTTTCAAGCAGTGTTACTACAACCCTCAACAATTAGGTCCGCTCAGTCGGGAAACTTGCGACTGCTTATTGTGCTGGCGGCAATTCTGCCGGCACCTTGTCTCTCTTTCGCCGTGCTGGCGCAGCAAACGACCTCACTTGAGATTGCCTTCCCAGTCTCGATTCAGTGGCCGAGACAAAAAGATGTCAGCAGGTACCGGCTTCAGATCGCGGCTGATGAGAAATTTCATAACGTGTTTTTTGATCGGCGCGTCGTCGGCGATCGCTACACCGTGAGCGAGCTTTCCCCAGGCTACTACTATTGGCGAGTGGCGCCAGCCGACTCGCAACTGGGGGAATTTTCCAGGCCGATGCGATTTTTTATCTCGGGCGGAACAGTCGTCCCAGTGAAGCTTCCTACTCATTCGAGTCGTGCGACTCGCTCGCACTCGTCGCCGGGTGTTATAGCTCGCAAAGTTAAATCTCAGGCATCCTTGGAAAGGTAACGAGATGTGGCGTGCTTTTGCGATACTGATGGTCCTTTGGTTCATCCTCAAGTTTATTCTGCACAAGGGCGGCTACGTTCACATGATTCTCATCGCCGCAATTGCGATTATGGTTGTTGAACTCATCGCCCAACGCAACGCCCGATATCACAAGACAACCGACAAATAGAGCTGTGCAGAACCGCGAGCGGTAGCGAGCGGATGCTACGATCAACATAGAACTGGAATATCCAGAGTTGCAAAGTTGACACCAGCATCCGCTCGCTACCGCTCGCGGTTCCGCATTTCAGTCTCCACCCAGAGAATCGCTGGTCAAATCCCGCTTAGTATGTTTGATCCATTACTCAACAGCTTGACCGCGCCCCTGCCCTCGGCAACAATAAAAGCCGCTGTTGCATCAACTAAACGAGACTTCCCCCGGCAACGACCAGTTATTTAGTGGTAACCATTCACAAGGAGTTGTTTTATGCGTTCTCGTCCCATTTCCGCGCGAATCGCTTTCCTGATGTTCCTGGCTTGCGCATCCGTTCTTGTCGCTACAACTTTCGCGCAGAACGACGCGCCGCGCCGCACCATCGCGGTCACTTATCCGCTTGATGAGCAGGTGGTGGTCAAGTTTCGCGGCACGACCTTGCTGCCGCGCTTGAAGGGCGAAGCGAAAGTGAAGCGAGCCGGTCGCCGTGGGACGCGAGTCGAACTGGCCATTGACAATTTGCCGCGCGCAAACGAGCTGGGCGGGATCTACACGACCTTTATTCTGTGGGCCATCTCACCTGATGGTAGCGTTGACAATCTCGGCGAGATAAAAAGAGGCGGGAGTGCCTACATCGCTTCTAAGTTAGATGTGACCACGCCGCTGCAAACTTTCGCGTTGATCGTGACGGCTGAGCCCCACTTTCTCATGAAGGTGCCGAGCCGCATGGTCGTACTCGAAAACATAGCGCCCGAACGTCCCGGCAAGAGCCGGATTGAAACCGTCAACGTGCAATACATCGGAAACTCCAGCGACTATTTCAGGGATCCACGTGTGCCTGAGATCGCATCAACCGATTACAAAGAGCTACCCGTCTCATTGCTTGGCGCGCGCCAGGCACTCAACCTCGCTCGCTTTGCCAACGGCAAACAGGATGCGCCTCAGGAACTGCAACAGGCCGAAGACGATCTGCTCGCGGCGGAGAAGGCTTTGAGATTTAATCAGCCAACAGCCGAGGTCGATGTGCTGGCGCGCAAGGCCACCTCGTCTGGTGCTAAAGCTGAAGAGATGGCGTTGTCTCGTCGCGCGGCGCGTTTGCGTCGTGAGGACATTCAGCGCCGCGACGAGGCGCTACGCGCTGCCGAGAAAACTGCCGACTCGGGTCAACGCGAGATTGAACAGCTTCGCGCGGATCTCGATCGCGAGCAGCGCGCCCGTGAGTCAGCCGAAAGAGATGCGGAGACTGCCAACCAGCAGTTGCGCGAACAACGCAGCGAAGTGGCGCGTTTGCGCGACGAACTTCAGGCCGTGCGGGCTGAGGGCGAAACCGCGAAGATCAATCTGGCCCGTCTTGAGGGGGCGAAGCATGCGGAAGATGAACGCCGGGACGCCGAGGCGCGCGAGCAACAGAGACGCGCTGCCGAAGCAGCTCTGAAGCAGACGCTGGCGAAGTATGGGACAGTGAAAGAAACGTCGCGAGGCTTTCAGCTTCTGTTGCCGGAATCCATTTGGACTGGTCCGCGTACAGCAACTTTAGTTTCGGCGGCGGCTGCGAGACTCGAACCGCTGGCCGCGTTACTCGCGAGCAATCCTGATTACCAGATCGTGATTGAGGCCTACACCGACAGCAAAGGCGACGAAGTATCGCTGCAGCAAATTACGCAGGAGCGCGCGCGCAAGTTATCGGACCGCTTCCAGGCGGCGGGAGTTGATGCATCGCGTGTGCAAGCCAACGGCATGGGCGCAGCCAACCCGCTGGGAGCTAACACGACATTGAGTGGCCGCGCAAAAAACCGCCGCACGGAGATAACGTTCACGGTGCAGCCGGCATCGGTGAGCAGTAGACAGTAGGCAGTAGGCAGACGGCAGGAGGCAGGAGGCAGGAGCAGTAGGCGAGTACTGCTCGCCTTCCAAACGGGAAATGATAAATGTCAAATGACAAATGAAAAATGGTAAATGGAGAATCTGATTTTCCATTTGTGATTTGACATTTATTATTTGTCAATTAAGAGTCACGCCTCGCCTGCTTCCTGCCGTCTGCTCCTGCCTCCTTGGTACGCATGTCCCCACTAGAAGTCCTACAACTCGTCGGCTACTCAATTGGCGCAACTTTACCGCTGTGGATGGGAATTCAACTCATTTCCCGCCGCCGCCGCCTGAGCCCAGTTGAGCGCGTCCTGGTGGCGCTGGCGCTGAGCATGTGCGGCTGGCACAGCAGCAACCTCGTCGTCACGTTGCACGGACTCTTTGGATTCGGTTATGGCCACTCGGTAGTTACCGTCCTGCGGGTTGCCGACACGATCGCGGTCATCTGCATTGTGTTCTGTTACTCCTTCCTGCTTCACGCTCACATTCATCTTTGGGCTGCCGCGGCTGAGCGAACGCTGAAGCGAAGCGAGAAGATCCGGATCTACCTTTCATACATCCCCACGCTTGGTCTGCCATTCGCCATCTACAAAATTTGGACACACCAATACGCGCCCATGCTCCAGCGGACTCACCTCTTCGTGATTCCCATGGCGGTCTGGATTACATACGTGCTCGGCTTCATCGCTATAACCGAATTGTTGATTGCGAAGAAGACCAGGAACCTGAGCGAGCAACGGATCATGGGCACGCTCGCTGCTTCGTTTGTGTTCATAGGCATAGTGATTTTGGCGGCGCTGGCGCTGGGTCTGGGAGAAGGCACGCAACTCGGTCTCTACCTGAAAACGCTTGCGAACCTGGGATCGCTGTTGCCTTCCGCGCTGCTGGCTTACTACATCTATCGCTACCGCTACCTGGAGCTGATCATCGAAGAGAGTTTGATCGTGGCGACGTTTGCAGCGGTTGTGCTCACGATCTACATCTACGGCATACGCACGATTGGCGACTGGACGACGTCACGCTACGGCGTGCGCGCGGGCGTAGTTGAAGCGTTGCTGATACTTGCGCTGGCGCTGGCGGCCGCGCCGCTCCGAAGTTGGTTGGGGCGACGATTCCACAAGTTGTTTGAACGCGAAGCTGCGCTCTACCGGCAGATTGTTTCGCGAATCAGTTCGCATGCGGGCCAGTATCAACAGCTGCCGGATTTGCTCGACTTCGTTGAGCAACAAACGACCAGCGCCCTAAAACTTCGACGTGTTCGCATCGTGCTTAGCGATCGCGCAGGCGCCGAAGATACGCAACCAAACGGGGACGGCCGGGCAGAAGCGCTACCCCGGAGTCCTCAGACCCGGGGTCCCCAGCGGCGCAGCGCCGTTGGGGTGGAGGAGGGCAGCCTGTCTGGGGTGGGACGGTTAGAGAAGGCTCAGGTTTCAACTGAACCTTGGGTTGAGGACTTGCTTAGTTTGTCGGGCACCGACAATTGGTCGCCAGTGGAAAGCAATCCACTGCTTGAGGCCAACGGATACACGATTGCCTATCCACTCCGCCGCGATGAACGAGTTTCGGGAGTTCTACTTGTTGATGCGGCCTCGGCAAGTTTGACAGAGGATGTTCGTTCGGTGCTCGAAGTGCTCGCCGGCCAGGTGGCGATTGCGATCGAAGACAGCCGGCTCGCTGAAGAAAACGTACGACTCGAAAGAAAACTCACCGAACGCGAACGCCTCGCAATCCTCGGTCAAATGGCCGCGACCGTGGCCCACGAGATTAAGAACCCGCTCTCCGCGATCAAGTCTATCGCTCAGGTCATGGGCGAAGACCAGAGTCTGAGTCATGAATACTCGCGTGATCTGAGTTTGATCGTTGGCGAGACAGACAGACTGGGCCGGAGTGTTACACAACTCTTGAGCTTTGCGAGAAAAGAGTTGCCGTCTGAACTGCCATCGCGATCGGAGCAACTCATTCAGTCTGTGGTCCGGCTATTTCAGGTTAGCGCTGAAAAGGACGGCATCCAGTTGACTATGAGGATCGACAAGGATGAAGAGCTTGAGGGCTCCGCTGTGTCGGCGTTAAGAGTCGCGCTGTCGAACCTGTTGCTCAACGCGTTGCAAGCAACGCCAGCCGGCGGGGAAGTGACAATCACACAAATGACCCAGGGCGACGAGCTGGTCATCTACGTTCAGGACGGTGGCCCCGGAATACCGGATGATCTGCGACAACGAGTTTGGGAGCCGTTCTTCACTACCAAGCAAAGAGGCACCGGACTGGGCCTGGCGATTGTACGCAAGCGCATGCAGGAAGCCGGCGGCACTGCCAGGCTCGTGGCGCGCGCCAATGGCTCCGGCGCACGCTTTGAACTCCGCTTGCCGTTGCAGAAGACCAACTGATCAGCCACAGCTGAAGAACGTAATGTGATCCACCAAAGGACACGAATCAACACGAAATGTCGTTAGTGTAGGTTGGTGTGATTTAGTGGATCGTATCTCCTCGCTTCATCATTGGAACTTCATGCAAGCGCGAGCGTGTTAGGTAGCGATTGCTGGCCCATCGCAATTGAGGGGTGAGTTAGTAGAGTCCATCAGCAGCGCGTGGCTGGCACGTCTGAGTCCGGCGCACGCCCGCTCTCCTCGTTTCCGCAACAACTTCCTGAAGGAGATACGTTCATGAATCTACG
>JBDUAQ010000166.1:0-7088 GCA_040004575.1 bacterium | reverse complement strand
TTTTTATTAAGCCCAATCCCGATACGACTGTCCCTGAACCCACCACCATGATCTTGCTAGGGACGGGCCTGGCGGGAGTCGCTGCGAAACTTCGCAAGCGACGAAAAGCAAAAGCCTGAGAATTCCAAGTCATCGCAACCGCTGCACGCTTATCTCCGCGGGCGGAACATCGCCCTGATAGACGGCAACGGTTGTCTCGTATTCCTTCTTCCCCCATACAACCACAGCACCGTAGCGAACTGGTCGACCTCGATGATCGCGGCTGCCAAACTTACTAATCTGTGCGAACAGCCTGCGGACTATGCTGGCTCGGATGTTGCGAGTTTCAAAGCTCACGAGTCCGCCCTGATTGGTTGACTGAAGTTCCTCATGCCCGTCGGGTTCCAGCAGGTAGTCCTGCCAGTGTTCGGTGACGTTAATCTCGCGCACGGGTGCGCCCGCGTCGTCAATAACGCGCAGATTCCATTGAGGCACGGTCGTAGTTTGGAAGGGATAAAGTAACGTAACGAGCAAGATCACGAACGCGGCGATGACCACAATCCGGAATCGATATCCCGAACGCCAGCGCTCAGAAATCCAACTAATGAATTGCATAGCATGCGAGAGACTCAGAAAACCCGACGGAAGAATTATGGATCGATAACCAGCGGATCATCAGCGAGGCTCGCCTCAGCGCCATTCTTGTCTGCAGCGTAGATAGCACCGGTCTCGTCGATGTAGAACGATCGACGACCCGTCTTAAGGTAAGTGCGCGGCACCGCCACTATCTGAAGTGCGGCCTGAGATTCCGACGAGCGTTTTTCGCGTCGGACGCGGAAGAGATAGCCATAGCGGTGGCCCTCAGCCAGCACGGAGTCAATGAGTTTCTCCTTACCCAGTTCCTCAATCGTTCCGTAATCCCCGTTGCCCACGGTCGCCTGGTAGGTTGCCTCCGCGCTGAAGAGTGTTCTCAGCATCATGATCGCGCCGGCTTCGTTGTACCTGATCAGATTGCGTTGTTGTCGTGGAGTCAGTCGGGCAACGACGGTTGGATCGGTCCTGGTCTTGACTTGTTTTCCCCACTGCGCCTGAAGATTGTCGCCGAAGGACAGCAGTAGCGTGAGGAAAGTAAAAACACGAGCGGCTGTTCGAGCGTAGTGCCGGTAAGTCAAAAGGCTGGCTCCTTACGGCACAATATCGAGCCCTATCAATTGCTGACCGGAGATAACAAACTCCGCGGGCGGCAATTCCATTTCGTAAACTGCGGACAAGACGGTCGGCGTGTAACCGCCGGAGTTTCTGTCGCTATTGAGCGTAGCGACAACTGACGGCGGCAGGTTTGGCAGTTCACTGGTGCCGATAACTGCGCCGGGAGTGATGCGAAAGAGCTTCACGTAGAGTCGATCACTCTTCTTCACTTTATTGATTGCCTGCACCAGTTGGCCCAAATCCTGAGGGACAAAAGCGCGGGCGGCAGAACCTTCCTGAAGCGCTCCACCGTCGCCAACGAACACCAGCAATTGTCCAGGGATTGCGTCCGCCGGAATCTTCACCGGGATGCGCTGCACAAACTGTTTGCCGGATTCAGTCCGAACGTAAGCTTGAATCTCGATACTCTCGCCACGGTGAGCTTCCGTCTTGCTGAGCGCAATTCGTTCGAGCGTGCCGGCATACTTGGTGTCGGTTGAGGAAATGTCCAGCGACACGCCTTCAATCTGCACGTCGTCGAAGCCGCTTCCGAGCAGAGTGCTAATCGGTCCCGCCACAGAGCCTGCGGCGAGGATTGGCGAGTTGCCGGCTGAGAAGCGGTGATCTACTTCAATCGGTTCCTGTCCCTTAACGTTAATAGCGCCCTTGATAGTGATCGTGGAATCGCCCAGGGAGCGTTCGCTGGAGGTAATCGTGTTGAAGATGGTGATGTTCAGCAGCAGCGGCGTCAGGAACGAGTCGTTAGCGATTTCGTATGCATAGGTCTCGGTGCGATCGCGGCTCGTGTGCAAATTAATTTTTACGGGAATCATTTTCGGCGCCTGGCCCAACTGGCCAAATACGCCGGAAGCACGATCCTGAGAAATCGAGCCCATCATCTCGCCGGGCACTGACAGCTTGAAAGAATTATTCAGGTTGTCAATAACCGTAACCACCGCCGTTTCGCTCATCGGCATGTCTGACGCGCCTAAGCCCAAAAACGGGTGGCCAAACGCGTAGATGCGATCACCATCGCGAAAGGTGACCGTGCCGGAAGCAGCAATCGAGTAGTCGCCGCGAACTAATTGAACGCTGACTGACGTCCCCGGCGTAAGTGTTTTCTCGGTCGCCTTCCTGAGCGGCGTCATTCCTGCCGACCCGCCCACGCCTGAAACCGGCAGCAGTCCGTTGGCCATTAGCTGTGGCGCAAACATTGCGAGTGATTCCTGACTGATACCGCCGAAGACTACCGGCGTCGCAATCGGAGTAATTTGTTGTCCCATCAGGGGAATGAGACGCGAGCCTGCAGCCACGGGCGCGATCAGCGACCTCGAACCCATTGCCGGTTTGGGCAAGGTTGCTTTCCATTCAGTGGAGGCCAGTTGCGCAAACGAAACAGCGCGCGGTTGCTTCGGATGCTGCGTCTCGCCGGCCGAGCCTTTCTCAAAGATATCGATCATCTGCTGAATAGGAGTGATGCCCGCGATGGGTTCTTTCGAAAAGGGAAAACTGAAGGCAATCGCGCCGACCAACTTGTTGTCGATGTAAACGGGCGAGCCAGACATGCCGGCGAACACTCCGGTCTTCTCAACATTTTTGCCGGTAAGCCGGGCGATGATTGCTGACTGGCGGGGCGCGGGAAAACCAGGCAACACCCCAAGTATCTCCACGCCAAACTCCTCCGGTTCTGTTCCCGAAAACACGGTTCGCGCTGTCCCCTTCATCCCTGGGCGAAGATCTTCGAGCGCGAAAAGACGGGAGTCCTTCGGGCTTGCTTCAACAGCCGGCTTTTGCGCGGCGGCCAGGCCACTGAGAACTGCAATTACGATCGCTATGAGAAGGACTTTGGCAAGACTTTTCATTAAATAACCCTTTGCTGCCGATTGCTTGATACTTAGGCCCGCTCTTGCGGGGACTTCTGGCGACTATAGCTTTCACCCCGGGACGGGTCAAGGTGTAGGTCTTAGACGCACGAACCAGACAAAACGTTCCTCTATCTCGATCCCTTATTTCCTGATTCCTTCGCGAGGTACTAAGATTCTTTCCCATGCTGGATGCAATTGAAGGTTTTATCCTTGCGGGCGGAGAATCTCGCCGCATGGGAACCGACAAGTCGCGGTTGTTTCTGGGTGGCCAGACTTTTGGCGAACGGATCGCCGGAGAGCTTTCTGCTGTCACGTCCTCAATAAAAGTGGTTGGCAGTAATACGGCTGAACTCAAACTGCCAACCAACATACAATTCACCCCTGATGTCTATCAACGGTGGGGCGCGCTGGGCGGCGTGCACGCTGCGCTTTCAGCTTGTTCCGCGAGTTGGGCCCTGGTGGTCGCCTGCGACTTTCCCTTCGTAACAAGCGAACTCTTTCGGAGCCTCGCGAGTGTCCGCGAATCCTTTGAAGCCGTGGCGCCAATCCAGGCAGACGGAATTCCCCAACCTCTTTGTTCGCTTTATCGCGTTGAGCCCTGCCTGCGTTTAGCTGACCAACTGATCAAATCCGGCGAGCGAAAACCTATTGCTCTGCTACAATCTGTGCGCACGCGGTGGGTATTGTTTAGTGAACTCAGCAAGCTTGAAGGGGCAGATTGTTTTTTTGACAACATCAACACGCCGGAAGATTTTGCTCGCGCGAGCAGGAAAGGATCCGAGCACTGACGATGTAGCGATGGGCAAGTGGGATTGACCACTGGTCTGCGGTGGTTTGTTTCATCCCTCATCCTTCATCCTTCATCCCTAAGCACATGGCTACCCAACGACGATTCGGTAAAAAGATCTTCAGGTTATTGCTGCCGATCCTGCTCATCCTGGCACTAGCGCTGGCTATCGCGCTGGCCTCGATTGTCAACGGAATTACACATCCGCCACGCCGCGCCTATCTCGTCACGCCATTAACATTTTCCTCCAGTGGGATGGCCAAAGGTTTGAAAGTAACCGACGAGAGCTGGCGAAACCGCGACGGCACCTCGGCTCGCGGTTGGCTTCTACGCGGCGCCGAAGGAGCGCCGGCTGTCATCTTCTTGCACCGTTATGGTGGCGACCGTTCCTTGCTTCTCAATCTGGGAATGAAGGTAAACGAGGCGACTAACTGCACCATCCTCTGGCCGGACCTGCGAGGGCACGGACTGAACCCACCCGTTAACTGGACTTCGTTTGGCGGGAGCGAAAGCGACGATCTGCTGGCTGCGCTCGAGTTTCTTCGTACGCTAAAAGCCGCAGGCAGTAACCAACTAATCGGCGATCGAGTCGGCGTTTATGGCGTCGAGTTGGGTGCTTATGCGGCGTTGCGGGCGGCGAGTAGCGATGCCGGCATTCAGGTGCTGGCCCTCGACTCGGTGCCGCGCAGTCAGAACGATCTGGTAGAAGCCGCGGTGCGCAGTTATGTGCGCGTGAATACCAGCGTGCTGGTAGTCCCCGCGCGTTTAGCTACGCAGCTTTATTTCCTGCGCCAATACAATAATAAGAGCTCGTGTGATCTGGCTGCCGGCCTGGGTACGCGTCGAGTCCTCTTGCTCGCCGGCGAGGACGACGGTTATCTGCTTGAGTCGACCAAATCGCTCATCCCCTGCTTTTCGAACCCGGCAAATCTGGAAACACGAACCGACCTGCCACTAAGCGGCTTTACGCTACCCTCAGCAACTGGCGAACAAGGCGAAGGCTACGATCGGCCCGTCATAGATTTCTTCGTGAAGAATCTGCGTTGAACCGACGCGCTGCGCAGTCTCTCGTCAAGTTCACCTCCAGCTATCAACGCGCACGCACCGCGACCATCGCATACCGACCGTTGTTCCCGATCACTTCCGTTTGTGCCGACTCGATTGCCATTAACTGACTAACTTGTCCGATTGGCACGAAAGCCAAAAGAACATCTCGACGCTTACGGGATTCGTCGACTACCTGACGCGGTCCCTCGTACATGATCGGTTCGCCGTCGACGCCATAGACCACGCGGCCAGCCGCATAAAATTCAGGCGTGCGATCGCTGCGCTGCATACCGTAAATGAACTTTTGCGAATAACCGCGCGCGTCCGCGAGCTGCAGCAGAAGCTTGGCGGAATCGGTTTCCGTGAACCCAGGCGCCACGAAGTACAACGCGAAAAGCAAAACGACAACGGTAGCGGCAGCCATCAATCCAACTGATGTGGCTGGTTTGCGAGGAAAGAGAAACGGGAAGCATCCGCTAACCAATAGCGCCAACACCAGCGAGATGACGAAAGTATGCGGCACGTTGGCAAGGCGCCAGTAATAAGCAAGCGCGACAATTGCGAACAGCAGATAGAGTGCCGCAGTCGTTCTTAGCGGCCAGCTTTTGGTATCCGTGTTAAGCCGCCACAATCGCCAACCAACTATTAGCGCCACCGCAGGCAGCGCCGGCAGGATATATCCGGGAAGTTTTGAGCCTGAGAAACTGAAGAACAACAACGGGAACAAAAACCAAGCGAGCGCAAAGACCATTAGGCGCCTCATGCGACCGTCGGCGCGGTTCGGAACCCCAGAGTTGGCGCGACGGAGCCAGAACTTGGATTGCAGTAGCCCATCAAGCAGGAAGACTGTCCACGGCAGCGCAAGCAGCGGCACCACTAACAGATAGTAGTAAACCGGTTGCGCGTGATGATATTTGTTGGAGACGTAGCGCGCGAAGTGGTGCTGAATAAAGAATTGATCGATGAACAGCCAGCCGTGCCGCCAGATGACCGGCGCATACCAGGTCCCGGCTACGAGCAACGCCAACGGCAACCCCCAAACCACACTGATTAGTGTCTTTCGCCCGGGTAACCTTCTTTGGAATATATGGTAGAGACCGAGAACACCAACGGGTATCACTATGCCCACTAAACCTTTGGCAAGCAGCGAGAGACCAATGAAGGTATAGAAACCAACGAGGAACCAGTTGTGAGGCTTTTCGTTTCCTCCAGAATAACGGTCATCCAAATCGTCAAGAACGTAAAACGCCAGCGCCCAGGCGGTCGTCATTGTTAAGACGATGTCAAAGCTTGCAGCTCGCGAGAACGCGACGATTCCCATCATTGTCGCGGCGGCAAGCACACTCCAAAAAGCATAGCCCTGGAGTTCGTTAGCTTCGTTATCAATGCCTTCAACCCGGCGGCTCACCACAAAAACAGCCGCAATCGTAAGCACACCCGAAATTGCCCCGGGAAGACGCGCTGACCATTCCGTTACGCCAAACAGTTTGAAGCTCAGGATCATCATCCAGTAAAGCAGCGCGGGTTTCTCGAACCAGGTATGTCCGCCGAGAGTTGGTGTGATTAAATCGTGGCGCAGAAACATTTCGCGCGCGACCTGCGCGTAACGCGGCTCGTCGGGTCCAACGAAAGGCAGATGGCCAAGCCCGAAAAAATAGACGGCAACGATGACGAGGAAAAGTAGAACTGTGCCGCGCTTGGCAAGCGTTGAAAGATGCAAGTATATTCAGCTCCGATTGCAACAGTAGGCGGGGAATAAATTAAACGAAAACGGGAAATCAGTAAACTATGCCACTTCGTACGGCTGTGATCGGCGTGGGTCATCTCGGCCGACAACATGCGCGAATCCATGCTGACCTCGCCGCGGAAGGCTTGACGAACTTCGTCTCCGTTTGCGACCTCAACGAAAAAACTGCGCCAGCCATCGCCGCCGAAAGACAAGTTGAGTGGACTTCGAACTGGCGGAAGCTCATCGGCCGAGTTGACGCTGTCAGCCTGGCAGTTCCAACCGAGTCGCATTGCGAAATTGCCTGTCGTCTGCTCGATGCGGGCATCCACGTGCTGGTGGAGAAACCGATCGCGCGCACGCTCGCCGAAGCCGATGAAATGATCGCAGCGTCCGCAAAGGGCGGAGCGTTGTTGCAAGTCGGGCACCTTGAACGTTTCAATCCCGCGCTGGTCGCGCTGCGACCACACGTGCGCAATCCCGTCTATTTTGAGAT
>JBDUAQ010000026.1:0-23600 GCA_040004575.1 bacterium | reverse complement strand
GCGACGGCGCGTTGGAGCAGTACAACATTTTGCAGAACCTCGATCAGGACTGGGCTGAGCGGCTGAATAATCTGATCAACCCGTGAACAAAAGGAGCAGGAGGCAGGAGCAGACGGCAGGAAACGAACTACTCCGTGCTCCTGCCTGCTGCTCCTGCCTCCTGCTCCTTTTGTTCCCACTTCCGATTAATCAGACTAGCCACGAATCCCGCACCGAAGCCGTTGTCAATATTCACCACTGTTACATTCGACGCGCACGAATTAAGCATTCCCAGCAGCGCCGCGACGCCGCCGAAAGAAGCGCCATAGCCGATACTCGTCGGCACGGCGATCACCGGCACGCTCACCAAACCTCCTACGACTGAAGGAAGCGCACCTTCCATCCCCGCCGCGACGACTGCCACGCGCGCGCTTTGCAGCAGCGAACGCTCCGCCAGCACGCGGTGAATTCCGGCGACGCCAACATCCCAAACGCGCTTCACTCGATTGCCCATCGCTTCCGCCGTCAACGCCGCCTCTTCCGCGACCGGTATGTCGCTCGTGCCCGCAGTCACGACCACGATCTCGCCCACGCCGAGTTCAGTCTTGTCTCTCTGAATTCTTATCAGGCGCGCGGACTCATGCCACTCAGCTTCAGTGACGATGTTTCGCACTTCGCCAAAGGTACCTTCGTCGGTGTGCGTGATCAGAACATTTGGCGAGTGGCGTATTAGCCGTTCGGTGATTCCGACAACCTGTGCGCGTGTCTTGCCGGCGCCGAAGACGACCTCGGGAAATCCCTGGCGCGACGAACGCGAATGATCCACGCGCGCGTAACCAATGTCTTCGTAGTGAAGGTCGCTGATGCGTTTCGCGGTCTCCGCCTTATCCAGTTCACCGGCCTGATAGGCAGATAGGAGCTTTTCCAATGCAGATAGATCCATTCGTTAATCACCGTCTCAATGTCGGGCGGGCATTCTAACACTGCGCTATCTGCACTCGAAATGCGCTCGCTTGCGCGGAAACTAGCCGCCTAGTAAGATTCAATCACGGCACAACGATGGAATTTACCGTAGCAATCACAGGCGCATCGGGCGCAATTTACGCGCAGCGCACGCTCATACACATGGTTCGGAGCGGCGTGGTCGAGCGCCTTAATCTGATCATGTCTCAGGCGGCGACGACTGTTGCGAAGGTCGAGCTTGGAGTTGATCTAACAGACGCGAATCGCACCGCGGTTAATCGTTGGCTGGGTCTGCCTGCTGACTCGCGACTGATTCAGTTGCATCGTCTCGATAACGTGGCCGCGAGGCCTTCTTCGGGTTCCCACCCGCAGGAAGGCATGGTTATCGTCCCTTGTTCGATGGGGACACTTGGGGCAATAGCCTCGGGCGCGGGCACAAACTTGATCCATCGCGCGGCCGACGTCACACTAAAGGAGAATCGCCGACTCGTAATTGTGCCTCGCGAAACTCCTTACAACGCTATTCACCTGGAGAACATGCTGAGCCTCTCGCGCGCCGGCGCACACATTATTCCCGCGAGTCCTGGCTTTTATCATCGGCCGCAAACCATCGAAGCTCTCGTCGACCACCTGGTCTTTCGCATCCTTGATCACTTGGGCGTACCACATTCCCAGGATACGAAATGGCGAGGTTTGCAGGAGCAAACCGGCGAATTGATAAGCGCCAGGGAAGACTAGATCTGCAATGCCAGCCCTCCTTCGCAATATCCGCATCACGCTAGAGATGATCAAGATTGAGCACACGCTCTTCGCGCTGCCGTTTGCGTTTCTGGGCGCGGTGCTCGCTGCAAACGGATTGCCCTCAATCAAACAGCTTGTCTGGATCATCGCGGCGATGGTTGGCGCGCGTTCGACTGCGATGGCCTTCAATCGAATTGCTGATCGAGAATACGACGCTCGCAATCCACGGACGTCCAGTCGTGCCCTTCCCGCAGGCCTTTTATCAGTCGGCTTTGTGTGGGCATTTACAATCGTCTCGGCGTCGTTGTTCTTTCTCGCGGCGGCAATGCTGAATCGTCTGACGCTGGCGCTCACTCCCATTGCGCTCGCCAGTGTGTTGCTCTATTCATTTTCCAAACGCTGGACACTGTTGTCGCACCTGTTGCTTGGTTGGTGTCTTGCGATTGCTCCGACGGGGGCGTGGATCGCAGTTCGCGGCGCTTTAGATAGTCCAGTGCCACTCCTGCTGTCGTTGGTCGTAATGTTGTGGACTGCCGGCTTTGACGTGCTATATGCCTGTCAGGACTATGATTTTGACGTGGCGGCGGGACTACATTCGATTCCCAGACAGTTTGGAATCCCGAGGGCGCTCTTGATTGCCCGCTTGCTCCACGCCGGCGCCTTTGCCGCTCTTGTTGCTTTATACTGGATCACACACCTTGGCGTTTTCGCTTTGCTAGGTGTAGTCGCAACTGCTGCGTTGCTGTTTTACCAGCATCGACTGGTCCGTGCGGATGACTTGAGTAAACTTAATGCGGCGTTCTTTACTACCAACGCTTTTGTGAGCGTGATTCTATTCATAACGTTTGGAGGGGCGGCTCTGCTAAGGACTCTTTCATGAATTTTTCACACGACCGAATACTGACTGCCGTGGCCGCGAAGGTCGAAAGCGGCGAACGACTTTCTTACGAAGATGGTCTGGCTCTGTTCGCAACCGACGACTTGCCCGCGCTTGGTAAGTTGGCCGATAGCGTTCGCCGCCGGAAGCACGGGCGCACCACCTACTTCAATGTGAACCGGCACCTTAACCCCACTAACGTTTGCTACGTTGATTGCAAGTTTTGCGGCTTCTATCGCACACCGCGGCAGCCGGACGCTTATACTCATAGCATCGACGATAGTCTGCGTGTTGCCGGCGAGGCAGTGAAGGAAGGCGCCACTGAACTTCACATTACGGGCGGACTCAACACCAAGCTTCCGTTCAGTTATTTTACCGATCTATTGTCCGGGTTAAAACAGCATTATCCCCAGCTACACCTCAAGGCTTTTACGATGGTTGAACTCGACCACTTTGCTCATTTTTACAAAATGAGTGATGAGGGCGTAATCACCCAGTTGATCGAAGCGGGATTGGATTCCTGCCCCGGCGGCGGCGCGGAGATATTTCGTGAACCGACTCGTTCAATGATCTGCGCTCATAAATGCGATGGCGATCGTTGGCTTGAGTTAGCGGGGAAAGTACACGCAGCTGGACTGAAAACAAACGCTACTATGCTCTACGGGCACATCGAATCGGTCGAGGATCGCGTTGACCACCTGCTGCGTTTGCGGACCCAGCAGGATAAGTCCCACGGTTTTCAATGCCTTATTCCGCTGGCGTTTTATCCAGAGAATACGCAACTAGCCCATTTGCCGGGGCCGTCCGGGGTGGATTCACTGAAGACGATGGCTGTATCGCGTTTGTTGCTCGACAATTTTGATCACTTGAAAGCTTATTGGGTGATGCTGGGAAAACGTCTCGCTCAGGTTGCGCTGCATTACGGCGCCAATGACATTGACGGAACCATCACTGACGGCGGCGAACTCTCCGAAAGCTACTCGATTGAAACCAATAACGAAGTCAAGATGTCGCGAAGTGAGTTGGTCACGCTGATCGAGGATGCCGGTTTCGCAGCGGTCGAGCGAGACACAGTCTACAACCCAATCGAACGGAGCAATGTAAGCCTGGTCTAGGCTGCGGAATTACGTACTCGACCAAGTATTTTTTATGTCAACACTAATTGAAACACGCACAATCACCGTAGCTCATTCCCCAGATTCGGACGACGCCTTCATGTTCTATGGGTTGGCCACCAACAAGCTCGATACGGGGAGTCTTACATTTACCCACGTCCTCAAAGACATACAAACGCTAAACGAAGAAGCGTTCAAGGGAACTTACGACGTCACAGCCGTCAGCTTCCACGCCTATGCTTACATCGCTGATAATTATTTGCTGTTGCCTCACGGTGCTTCGATTGGAGACAACTACGGCCCAGTCGTAGTGTCGCGCGAGCCGGCCATAGCTGCCGACATATCCAAACTCAAAATCGCGATCCCCGGGACTTTAACCAGCGCCTTCCTGGCTTTGCGAATCTTCAACCCTGACTTCCAATACGAGGTAGTCCCTTTCGATAAGATAATTGCGGCCGTACAGTCAGGCCAATGTGACGCAGGACTGCTGATTCACGAAGGGCAACTGTTCTACGAATCGATTGGGTTGCACAAAATTCTGGACTTGGGTGAGTGGTGGCATGAGCGAACGGGCTTGCCACTACCGATGGGCGGAAACGCCATTCGCCGCGATCTGGGTCCCGAGATCATTCGCCAGGTTTCCCATTGGCTCCGAGAAAGCATTCGTTACTCCCTTGCTAATCGTGAGGATGCGCTGGCTTATGCCATGCAGTTTGCACGCGATATGGATCCTGCCCTGGCCGATCGCTTCGTAGCGATGTGGGTTAACGACCTAACCCTCGATTACACCGATCGTGGGCGTGAGGCCGTCCAGCGCATGCTTGCCGAAGGCTTTGAGCGCGGAATTATACCCAAACGCCCCACCGTGGAATTCGCGGTCTGACGGAACAGATCAATATTCTCAAAATCTTTTTACTTAGTGTTTCAATCTGCGGATTGGATAAGTGGATCTGACGAGTGGGCGTGTGACCTTGAACAGCTGGGGTGCGCGCGGCGGCATAAATGCTACTCCGCCCAGAAGGAGCAGCCGCCGCCGCGCACATCATCGGTTACGAGCTTCTGATCAGGCTCCTCCCAAAGCTTGACCTACGTCTTTCCCGTGTAGCAACGCGGCCGCTCTGCGTTGCCCCAGCGCATTCGCGCTTTGAGGTTCACGGGAAATATCTGACGTTGCCGGTTACCGACGTGAGGACCTGAATAATCTCTTGCATTACCTTCGATAAGCCAACCAAGCAACCTTTCAATCCCTCCACATGGGTGTGGATCGGGCATTTCGCTTGCTTCAGATCTGAGGTAATTGTGTCTGCGCGGAGCACCTTACATCAGGTGCAGGGAATTTTGCAACAAGAAAATGGCGACTTGGAACCATAGGGCATCCCGCCTCTGTCGCACGGTTATTAACTGGCAACATCCCGTTCTTTTTGAGCATCTGACGGCCGGTCAATTGTACAAACACCCTCCTGAATTCAGGACTATCGTCGTAAGGACTTGAAAAATGAGCAAAAAGCGGTTGCCAGGAAAGCTTTTGTTTTTAGCTGCATTCCTTGTTCTTTTTTCCTCAGCTCCCCTCGTTTGGGCCCAGACACCCGGGGCTAACACCGGAGCACTTCCCCAGGCTGAGGTTGACCGGATTATCAAGACCTTCACCGCCAAGGAGACTCAGTTTCGCCAGGCACTAAACCAATACTCTTTCAAACGCGACGCGACTCTTCAGAGCATCGGGATGGGCGGCCAGATTGTCGGCGAGTATCACCGAGTTTCCGTTTTCACCTTCGACGACCAGGGCGGTCGCTACGAGAAGATTAGTTATTTTCCCATGTCGTCATTGCCGAACGTTACTCAGGAAGACATAGACGACTTGGGTGGAATTCAGCCATTCGCGCTGGAGCCATCAAAGATTCCTCAATACGATTTCAAATACGCCGGCAAGGACAAGATTGACGAACTGAGTCTCTACGTGTTTGATGTGGCGCCGAAGGTAATGCCGGATGCAAAGAAGACCAAAGAACGGTTCTTCATGGGTCGCATTTGGGTGGACGATCAGGATCTGCAAATCGTCAAGACCAAGGGCAAGGGCGTACCTGAAACCAAGAAAAACAAGTATCCGATCGTCGAGACGTATCGGGAACAGATCGATGGCCGCTATTGGTTTCCTACCTATTCATATGCAGATGACGAATTGGTTTTCGAGGGTGGAGATACCTTACATATCCGTATGAAAGTTCGTTATACGGATTTTGCGCCAGCGCGCGCTGATGTGAAGATCATAGAAATCGACGATCCGGACGCTCCGAAAAAGGACCCGAAGCCACCAGCTACAGTTCCGCGCAAACCCTAGCTGCGCTCGCTATCCCGGTGGCCGAGTGGCACAGCGCCGAGTTCTCGACCAATTATCGCTTGCACCCGGTCTACTAGTTTCTTCACGGCCTCATCCGTTGAACAGCCTGTTGTGGGAATAAGCGGGAGCATAATCATCTCGATTGTCCCAGCCCTCGCTTCGCCGGTTCCCTTGCCCATCAAGTAGTCCGTGTTTTTGATGGCCACCGGCACGATTGGCACCCCTGCTTGCGCCGCCATGTAGAACGCTCCCTTCTTGAACGGAAGAAACTCGCCTGGCCTGGCTCGCGTGCCTTCCGCGAAAACGCCAAACGATCTGCCCGACTGAATGCGCGCGGTGGCCGCCTCTACCGTTGCGCGGGCTCGCTCGCTGTTCGAGCGATCGATCGCCATGATGTTCACGAATCCCATCCCAACGCCAAGGATGGGAACATTCAGTAACTCCTTTTTCGCGAGCAGGCCAAGTCTGCGCCCCGTGTAGACAAAAAGGGTAGCGGTGTCCAGATAGGATCTATGATTAGAGACAAACACATAGGTTTGACCAGGCTCAAGATGTTCGGTCCCACTTACCTGCACCTTCACACCGCTCAAACGTAACCAGTTTCGCGCGCCGAATAGCGCCCAGGGATAAACGACGTCGGGTTTACGTGTGAGCCAGGCAACCAGCAGCACAGGCGGACCGAAGATGAGTAGTAACGCTGCGGCGACAAAAAGAGACCACCAATAATGTAGGCGTCGGAAAATCCGCATAGGGAATGTGATTGGCAGCGAGAGATAATCGCACAATTCGGGAGCAACAGCGACGGCGCCAGCGAACCAAGCAGTATTTTCTTAGTTGCACCTCGGGCGGTTGTTGCCTTGCCAGATTCGCTACGGCGCGGTATCTTCCGTAGGTAGATTCTCTCCTCAGCCTGTCGTCAGGCTCTAAGCATCTAAATCAGTATCTCCGCATCCAACCAACGTGCGCCTTAACGACGTGTGAAGTGATGCCAAGGAACTTTGCCATGAAGAGAATTTCGTCTTGTCTTGTGCTCCTCTCCCTATTAGGGCTTTGCGCGGTCGTCTTGAATGCCCAGACACGTCAACGCCGAGTCTTACAAAGCCCCCAAGTGCCGACGAATGATTCCTCGGGACCGTCTCGGGCGCCCGTCTTAGGTGGGGCAAGCCAGCCAGCCGGCACCAAGTCCGAGGGACAACCTTCAGCAGTTCCAGCCGCCGGGCCTGAGGAAGTTGATGCCGGCGACGTAATTCGCGTCAATACCACGCTGGTTACGTTACCCGTCGCCGTCATGGATCGTAACGGTCACTACGTTCCAAACCTGCGAAAAGAGGATTTTCGACTCTGGGAAGACGGTGTCGAACAAAGCGTCGCTGTTTTCTCATCCGTCGACAAGCCCTTCGCAGTCGTCCTGATGCTCGACACGAGTGGCTCTACTCGCTTTCGACTTGCTGATATTCAGGATGCCGCAATCACTTTCGTTAATCAGTTGCGACAGGACGATCGCGTCATGGTCGTATCGTTTGATGATCAGGTGAGAGTGCTGACAGAGTTTACCAGCGACCGCTTTCGACTACGCGATGCGATTCGGCTCACGCGGCCCGGCGAGGGCACCAAGTTATACGACGCGCTCGATCTGGTTATGAACCAGCGCCTCAATACTGTTGATGGCCGCAAAGCGATTGTTCTTTTCACCGATGGCGTCGACACAACGAGCAGGCATGCTTCCTATGCCAGCAACATTCGGGACGCTGAAGAGTTGGATGCATTGATTTACCCGGTGCAATACGACACCTACGCGGATCAGGGTGGTGGTGGTGGTTCTGGCTGGCCAGGTTCCGGCCGCTGGCCGAACTCAAACGCTGACATTCTCGGCCAGATTCTCGGTGGCGTGTTCCGCAAAGGTGGTGGCCGTTCTGGTGGAGGGGGCGGCGGCGTTGGGAACAGTAGACGTGAATATGAAACGGCGAATCGTTATCTGCATGAACTTGCCGAACGAAGTGGCGCCCGAAGCTACGAGGCCGACTCGACACAGAATCTCTCAGCAGCCTTTGCCAATATCGCCGACGAGTTGCGCCGGCAATATACGCTGGGCTATTACCCGAAGACGCCAGCTCAAGCAGGCCAACGCCGCCAGATTAGGGTGCGCGTTAACCAACCGAACCTGGCTGTCCGCACTCGTGACAGCTACGTCTTCAATCCTTCCGGCGCAACAACCAATACTGCCGCTCGATCTGGTCCCGTGCTTCAGAAGAAGCTGGTAGAAACGAACCAATCCGGCAACGATACGTGGTTGCAGAAATAGCAAGCGCTTCAAGACCAAGGCGTCGGAACATTTTCAACAGAGGCGGCGGTAGTTGGAGGCCAGAAGCTTCTTAGCATCAGGCCAATAGCCCAGAGGCAAATGCCTACTAAGATCGTCAAGACAAGCCAAAACTTCCAGTAACTACTGAAGGTCTGTTCCCATCCTGCTTGAATGTTGTTCGAAACATTTACATTCATTGCGGCTGGAGTTACGAGTCGCGACAATAATTGCACGACAAAGTACCAGATGAACGCATAGAACCAAGCCCGTCTATCCATTCCGACATTTCGTATCGCGATTAGCCCAACACAAATCCCGCCCACGTGTACCAGGGTCGAGGAAAGAAGCAGTCCCCAGGTCGGTAGGACATAAACGAACCAAATTGCGAGACCAGGAACCGTCCAGATCACCGCAACCCGGATCAGTAGCGCCTGTTCGAAAAAAAGTCCCAGCGCGAGTAAGAGGTTTCCGATATTACACATCCAAAGCATCTGCCCAAGTTGATTGATCTGCCAGTAGTGAATCGCCTGTGCAGTGAAAAATGCCAGCGGAAGAAATCCCAGAAGGCGAAATTGCGTTCGTGTCAGTTTATTAGTTGCCAACTTTTTGTTTTGACGTGACGTTGATATTTTTCTCTTATTTAGTCGCCGAGTCGGAACCTTTCGTTTTAGAATAGCACTTCCGTTAGGGCGGGGCGGATTCAAACTTACTTAAAGCAAAGGTTCATCGCAAAACATGCATTCAGTCGAAGACTTACTGCGCAGATCTATTCCGGAACTTCGAGAACTGTTTCTTGAGCGCAGCCGGGCCGTACCTAAAGGTTTGCTTGAGGCGCTGGAGATAGATGCTCGCGCCGGCGCGCATCAACTCGCCAGGCGAATTCGCGCGCGCTATCGCAGCAATCGTTCTGAAGGTCAGCGCCTCCACACTTTGCTGCGGTTTGAGATCGAGCTCTGGGCAGAGGGCTTTTCATTTGTTGCGGGTGTCGATGAAGCGGGAATGGCGCCGCTTGCTGGTCCAGTCGTCGCAGGAGCGGTGATCCTGCCACAGAATTACAAGCTTCGCGGTCTTAACGATTCGAAAAAGATTTTCGACCCCGAAATGCGCGAAGAACTAGCTGTACAGATTAAGCAAGACGCCGTGTGCTGGTCCTTCGGCTTTGCTGAAGTTGAAGAGATAGACAAGATAAACATTTACCACGCCGGCTTGCTCGCAATGCAACGCGCGGTGAATGGTTTGAAGTGTGCGCCTGACTTTGTCCTGGTGGACGCTCGAAAGATACCTCAGTGCCCGGCGCCGCAGCGCGGTATCATTCGCGGAGACGCTCTTTCCGCCAGCATCGCCGCCGCTTCGATAATTGCCAAGACCACTCGCGATGCGCACATGCTCGAGATGGACGCTTTGTACCAGGGTTATGGCTTTGCATCGCACAAGGGTTATCCCACACCTGAACATTGCCGCGCGCTTAAAGAACTCGGTGCCGTCGCGATTCACCGGCGCAGCTTCGGGAGAGTTCGAGAAGCATTAGGTTTGGACCCGATACAAACTGAAATGTTTGCAGATGAACCCGAAGAAGTTGCCGCCGAAGTGGCCATTGCGCAAGCCCACTAAAACGCAATCCTTTCGCGATAGTTAAAGAATCGCATCAAGTTTTCATAAACCCGATGGCTTCCCTAACCGAGTACAAGAAGAAACGCCGTTTCAATAAAACGCCGGAGCCTGGGCCGGAAAAGAAGCGAACTAAGACCGGCCGGATTTTTGTTATTCAGAAACACCGCGCCAGCGCGCTTCACTACGATTTTCGACTTGAGGCAGACGGAGTCTTGAAGTCGTGGGCCGTTCCGAAAGGACCCTCGCTTGATCCGACTGTCAGGCGACTCGCGATGCAGGTCGAGGATCATCCGGTGGACTATGCCGATTTTGAGGGCGTCATTCCCGAAGGAGAATACGGCGGCGGAACCGTGATGGTCTGGGACTACGGAACTTATGAACCTGAGGCGACTGACGACGTAAGCGCAGCGATACGTAAAGGTGAGTTAAAGTTTTCCCTTAACGGCAAGAAGCTCAAAGGTTCCTGGGTGTTGGTTCATACGAGAGATCGTCAATGGCTTCTCATAAAACATCGCGATTACTACACGACCGAAGAAGATGTCACCGAAATAGCACCGGCTTCCATTCTTACTCGTCGAACGCTTGCGGAAATTGCTGAAGACGAAGGCGGCGACATCAAAAAAGCTGCTACCGGAGATCCAAAAAAGATTCCTCGCCGTACCGGCGTCAAGCGCCGCAAGCAAGGTAGCAAGAAGAAGGTCTGGCACAGTAAGGGTAGTTAAAGTTCTAGTTGAACCTGGGGAAAGGAAAGGCAGAAGGCACAAGCAGAAAGCAAAAAGCAGAAAGCAGAAAACAATACTCCTGTTGCAGCTTTCTGCCTTCTGCTTTCTGCCTACTGCCTTCTGCTTCTAGCCGGCCAACAAACCTTCGTAAGACAGGCGCCCATCAACAATCCGGGCCGCGGAAGTGTAAGGATGAGCTTCAGTCTTCTTGTCATCGAGAATGTGAATCACTGCAAGGCCCTTCGCCTTCAAGAAATCCGCAATCAAGCTGCGGTGACATCGCCACCATAAAGCCTCTGCACACATTATCGCTGTCGGCTTGACCCTCGCGATTTCGCGCAAGTCGTAGATTCCCTGTTTGAATTCTTCACTCTCCATATGATCGGCGTAGGCCCGGAAGGAGGCATTCTTCCATGCTGTATTCTTTGAATTGGGAGAAGGACGTCGTCGCCCACCTAGCCGGAGGTTATGCGCGTAAAGGATTCCCACTGCTTCGAGGTTGCGTGCGAGTTCCGGTTTATTGAAGTGCGGGTACCTGCGCGAACCTGGGAAACTCCGAACATCGACGAGAGCGCCAATTTGATGCGCAAGTAGAATTTCTTTGAACTCATCAGCGGACCGAGTTGAGTGTCCGATTGTCCAGATGCTCTCCCCTTGCTTCTCCAGATCCACTTCCATCGAGGTCTGTCCTCAACATTCACATGAGGCTTCTTACCAACTCAGGACGTCCGAAACTCCACTCGAGCTTAACGCTTCCTCTTAACTGTCTGCTCGCCGACCCTTCAGGTCTTACGTCAATTGGATCTGCGACGAACGGCGCGCGAAACACTCAGCTGAGGTCCGGCCTTAAAGATAAGCTTCAAGTTTGAAGCGTCCCTTTTTTGCCAGCAGCGGCTTCCACAAGTCTCCGAGCTTCCGCAGCCGTGCCGGCACGTTGTCCATTCTGAAATCGTTGATGCCGACGTTGCGTTCAACCTCAGACCATTGCACCGGTGTCGAAACGCTCGCCTTAGGCTGCGGCCGCACGGAGTAGATTGACGCGAGCGTACGCCCCCAGGCGTTTTGGTTGTAGTCTACCAACACCGTCCCCTTCGGCCTTTTCGAAACCACGTACACTGCGGTTATCAGCTTAGGCGCTTGCGCGGCGAGCGCGTGCGAGAACTCCTTAGCAAAGCCCCAGACCTGTTTCTGCGTTGGTCCCCGCTCGATGGGAACGTAAACGTGAATACCCTTCGAGCCCGTCGTCTTCGCATAACACGGCATCTTCAACGACTCGAGTCCTTCCCGCAGTAATAACGCAGTTTCCCTCACCTTCTCGAAAGAGGCATTGGGAACCGGGTCGAGATCAAAGTGCAAATAATCCGGGCGGTCAACGTCATCACAACGCGCGTACCATTGGTTAAGGTCGATGCAACCCAGATTCACTACCCAAAGCAGCGAGGCCAGATCCTGAATCATCGGGAAGTCGATTACGTTACCGGAGGAATGTTGGATATGGCAAAGCTCAATCCATTCAGGCCGCGGCGAGGGCGCGCGCTTCATGAAGAAAAAATCGCCCGCGGCGCCGTTGGGATAGCGCTTCATCACCATCGCCCGGTCGGTCAGATGCGGAAGTAGATACGGCGAGACGTCGGCGTAATACTGAATCAGGTCGCGCTTCGTTATGCCTAACTTCGGCCAAAACGGCTTGGCGAGATTCGTAAGCTTTACAACTCTACCTTCAAGTTCTACTTCAAGGTTGGTCTCATCCCTGGGAAGAAGCAATCGCTTCGCAGTGGCTTTCCTGGTGGGGCGTTGCGGAGTCTTTGCGCGCTCCACTCGGGCGGGATGGTAGTCTCGCGTTGCTGGCTTGTCAGGCATTAGGGTAAACGATTAAGCGTGGCACAAGCCACCAAAGGCTTAGGAGTTAAAGTTATACTTTAGGGGAGACTGAGACCGCGGCTGAGAATCGGCTGCTCTAGGATTCGCCGCTTGACGTCGACGGGGTTTGCGAGATTTGGTCAGCTTCTTCCTCAATCGCCTGCAGTGCCTTCATCAGCATCTGGCGGTGGGCCGGGTGAACCGCCTTACTCAACTGTTCCTCCACTCGCGAGCGGTTTAGTTTCAGCGACTCCAGACGTTGCAAGCGGGTTCGTTCATGTAACGGCACGCGCGGGGCCCGTTCCGTCGAAGCGCGCTGGCTCGCTTCCTCCATCTGCTCCTCATAAGATTTGCCCCAACCGATCGCCATAGCAACTTCCCCCTGCAGGACAGGCAGGAATGCCTGTCCTACTTAAACGACCGTCCCGTCGTTCACCACCGCATTCTTGGGAACGATAATAATTCCATCGCGAATGTAATACGAACCGTCATCGGCATCAACATTGACGACACCTGCTTCATTGAGCAGCCGAACGTTACTGCCAATGCGCGCGTTCTTGTCGATGATAGCGCGATTGATGACAGTTCCCTCCCCTATTCCTACGCGCGGTTTATTGGCAATCACATCGTCGCGCATCTCTTCGATCGTCTGATAGTAATCGGCCCCCATCAGAAACGACGAATCAATCCGTACGCCTTTTGAAATCCGGCTTCTCAAGCCGACGACGGAGTTTGTGATGGCTGCGCCGATTACAATGCAACCATCGCTTAGGATCGACTCCATGATCTGCGACTCTTCAATCTTCGATGGTGGCAAATAACGGGCGCGCGTGAAGACCGGCGCTTCGGCATCAAACAAGTTGAACTTGGGAATCGTGGATGTCAGATCCAGGTTGGCGCGATAGAAAGCGCTGATCGTTCCGATGTCTTCCCAGTAACCGTCAAACAAGTAGCCCTGCACGTTGCCGGTCTTTATGGCGGTGGGAATAATTTCTTTTCCGAAGTCGACCGCATCGGGATCGGCGGCCAGCAATTGTTCCAATCGATCATACTTGAAAACGTAAATGCCCATTGATGCGAGAAACGGGCGCGCGCCGGCTTCGGCTTCGCTAAGGCCCAACCTGGTTGTATCAACGCGCATCGATTGCAATACATCGCCCTGGGGTTTTTCCTTGAACTCGATGATGCGACCACTCTCGTCTGTTTTCAGTAAGCCAAAGTCAGTTGCCGCTGCTTCATCGCAGGGAGTAACCGAGACAGTCACGTCGGCATCGCTGTCATAGTGCCGCTGGAGAAACAGGCGATAGTCCATGCGATAGAGATGATCGCCGGAAAGTATGAGCAGCGTGTCGATGCCCCAGTCGCTAATATGCGGCAGCACCTGACGAACCGCATCGGCGGTTCCCTGAAACCACTGCGGGCTTTCGGGCGTTTGTTCCGCAGCCATCACCTCGACGAAACCGTTGGAAAAAGCCGAAAAGCGGTAAGTCTGCGCCAGGTGACGATTCAGCGAGGCCGAGTTGTATTGCGTCAGCACAAACATCTTGAAGACATCGGAGTTGATGCAGTTTGAGATCGCGATGTCGACCAGCCGGTACTTGCCACCGAGCGGCACTGCAGGCTTTGAGCGTTGCTGGGTGAGCGGAAACAGGCGCGTGCCCGCACCACCGCCAAGAATTACCGCAAGCAGATTATGCTTCGTAGGCATTTAGTTTCGCTGAACTTTTGGATTCGGAAAGCAGAGCCGAGGATAGTCGGAAAGCAGTTGGCGTTTCAAGGCTGGATCACTAACGACGTTTGATCAATATGCGGCCGGTGCGCCGGCACCACCCTTTTGCCCCGCCGCTTCCTGCGCAATCTTCACGCCGACGCTGGCGCCAATGCGCGTGGCGCCGGCTTCTACCATTGCGCGCGCGTCTTCGAGGCCCTTCACGCCGCCGGATGCTTTGACGCCAAGATCCGCGCCGACAGTGCGTCGCATCAACGCGATATCAGCTACCGTAGCGCCGCCCTTGGAAAAACCTGTCGAGGTCTTTACGAAGTCGGCGCCAGCGTTCTTCGCAGCCAGGCAAGCGCGCACTTTTTCATCGTCTGTTAACAACGCCGTCTCAATAATCACTTTACAGAGCGCGTTGTATTCGTGTGCGACCTCTGCGACTACATGGATGTCGTGTTCGACCAGACAATCGTCGCCGCTCTTGAGTGCACCGACATTAATCACCATGTCCACTTCGCGTGCCCCATCAAGAATTGACCGGCGCGCTTCGTAAGCTTTCACGTCTGATAGCGTCGCACCCAACGGAAACCCGATCACGGTACACACGGGAACCCCCGAGCCCTGAAGGTTACAGGCGGCGGCACGCACCCAGGTTGGATTCACACACACCGATGCAAACTGATAGCGCGCTGCTTCTTCACACAACTTCTTGATGTCTTCATCAGTAGCTTCCGGTTTCAGCAACGTGTGGTCGATCAGGCTGGCCCAATCCTTCGCGGATGACGTTTCACCCAACACCAAACCAATGCGCGCCGCGCCGGCGTCGATGATGCGATGCATGCGCTCGGGACAGCGATTAAAGCATTCCGAGGTGCAGCCGCACATCTTGGCTTGATCGCCATCGCCGTTCAGCCGTGAATAGATTACATCAGTGATCTGTTCAACCAGCCGCTCAAAATCGCCGTTAGATGAATAGTTGTAAGCCATCGCTTAGTGCACTGTTGCGGTCCGCCCTCACTTGAGGTCGTCACTCAAGGCGAACGAATCGAGAAACTTTGTTTCGGCTTGCTGACGAAGGCGGATCACTTCTGGTGAGTCGTTCACCTTCGGGCTCTTAACAAAAACAGTCTGGAAAAGACGGCGCTTGACCCAATACGCGCGAGCAGTGGCCGTCAGCCCTCCCGAAAGTTTCATGCTCCATTCTCTACCGAAGTATCCATTTAGTTTGATTTCAGTCTCGCTAACCAATTCGCCGCCACTGCTGGCAACTCCACCATCGCGACCGCGATCCAGCATTAACTTGATCCGATCGGGATCAGTCACGTCCTCAGGAAACTCCAAAAAAGAGACCACGTAGCCACCGATCTCGGTCTCGAGCGTCAAGAGGTGGTTTTCCAGCCCCGGGTGCCCTTCCAGGGGCTGCGACTGCTCAGCCGCCTTGCCCGGCATCAGGACAGTAAATCCAGAATTGGCAGGCGCGACATTGACCCAGGTGCCCGACTCGTGACGAACAGCAGGCGGTTGCTGGGCCAGAACTGTAATGAAACTTAGGAAAAGGAGTGTTGAAAGTAGGATTGTTCTTTTCACGATGCCTATTCTAACACGATGGTGGATTGGGAGGTGATGCTGATTGGCAGGATGCCGGGGTCTCGCTATCTCATCGGGAATACTGTCGCCCAATCGCGTCTATCTTGGAAACTCGTTTCCGGTGGCGTTCTTCAGTCAATTCAGTTCCGAGCCATGCCTGGACAATCTCACGCATCTCCGCGCTCGTGATCGTCTTGCTTCCCAGACTGAGAACGTTTGCGCCGTTGTGCTCGCGCGAGTTGCGAGCGACGGCCACTGAATAACAGGCGGCGGCGCGCACGCCCGGAACTTTGTTTGCCGTCATCGCGCTGCCAACACCGGCGCCATCAATGACTATCCCGAGGTCCGACGTGCCTTCGGCGACGCTGCGAGCAACGGCGTATGCCAGATCAGGATAGTCGACGGGTTCTTCCGAATTCGTTCCGAAGTCATGGACCTGATGACCCAGTTCAGTAAGCAGAGTCTTCAATTCCTCTTTCATTCTGAAACCACCATGGTCAGCGCCGACCGCAATCAAGCGCGTTGTTTTTGAACCGCGCCTTGGCACACGGCGAACAACCTCAATTCGCTTCTCGCTTATGATGTCGGCCGCCAGCGGCGTCAGGCGCGCGCCTTCAGCAATGCGCAGCGTTGCTCCAGCCTCGAGCTCGCGGACGTCGTCCTCGGTGATGATGGCTTTCGACGACTCGTCGCGGATCGCGTTTGTTTCGGAGGAGGTGCTCTGGTTTTTAGGAAGCGTATCGACAAAACGGCTCGAGGTTACGGGAGCATCCGTCCGACTTGACGCATCTGCGGGAATTGATTTGTCGAGCACCTCACGAACCAGCGCTCTTATTCGATCGCGTGTTGAGTTATCAGGCATAGGTTTAATCAGTGGACTGTTGGCAGTGGGCAGTGGGCAGTCTTTGATGCTCAAATCTTTGGGAAACGGGGGCGGATCGTGTCAGGGTTTTACTGCTCACTGCACACCGCCCACTGCCTTTTTCACGCTATCGACTCATCGCGCAAATCCAGCAAACGTCCCGCTGCGGCCACCACTTTGTTGTCACGTATTTTCAGATCAACTCGGCCCACGTATATGCCGCTCTTACCCACTTGAAAAATTATCGTGTTGCCGCCCGAGGGTGTTTTCGTCAGCACCGGCTGCTTCATGAAGGTGTGCGTGTGGCCGCTGGCGATGAAGTCGATGCCGTCCACTTGTGAAGCAACCTGAGTGTCGCCGATTTCGCCTTCCCCGGGGTTGGGGTAATAACCAAGGTGCGACATGCCAAGTACGAGAGTACAGCGTTCGCGCTCGCGCAAAATTTTCACCACATCTCTCGACGCTTTCACGGGATCGTTATACTTCACGCCTTTGAAATTGTCCGGCGTAATCAAATTGTCGGGACTTATTCCCAACCCAAAGAGTCCGACGCGCACGCCGCCAATTACGCGAACGACGTAAGGCTTAACACGACTCTTGAGCGGAGTGCCGTGGACGTCGTAGTTGCTGGAAACAAAATCGAAATTGGCAAACTTCATCGCCGCAACCAAACCGTCAACGCCGTTATCGAAATCATGGTTTCCCAACGTGCCCACGTCATATCCGATCAACGACATCGACTTATACTCAACTTCACCTTTGTAAAAATTGAAGTAAGGCGTGCCCTGAAAAACGTCGCCCGCATCGATCAGCAACGTGTTGGGATTCTCCTTGCGCACGCGCCTGACCAATGTCGCTCGACGCGCGACACCGCCTTTGTCAGGATATTGCCGATCGTTTGCCGGCAAGGGGTCAATCTGTGAATGAGTGTCGTTAGTGTGTAAAATTGTGATCAGCTTCTCGCCGGGAGCTACATCCAACAGCGGCGCGCTGATCGCCGACCACATCGGCGTAGACAGAAATGGCAAAGCGGAACGCGGAGACATGGCAACTGCGCCTACGGCCAATGAAGCTTTCAGAAACCTTCGCCTCGTGATCATGGTTTCGGTTCCTCCGCTCCTCCGGATGCTGCCTTATCGAAAACGAAGCGACCGTCAAGAGTCGACTTGATATCGCGGTCGGCTGCAGTTTCGGCTTTCACATAATTGATAAGGGCGTCACGGATACTCAGTCCCAGCGGTCTGATATCTTTTGCTTCGCCGAGAACCGAATAGTTGCCTTCAGTTTCAGAAGGGGTTGTCGAACGGCGTTTCCATAAGTAATCGATACTGATGACAGTGTATGTCGCTGCGGGATCGATTTCCTTTTCCTGGCGGTCAATCAGCAAGCGTGCTTGCTCGAGTTCCGGTTTCTTGTTGGCGCCGATTCGATACTTGATACGTGCGCCAGACTGCGCGTCGCGATAAGAAACCACCACCCGAAGCAGCTTCAATACCTGTTCTCCAGTTAGATCGAACGCCACGAGCGCGTTTTCGAAGGGCATGAGTTCGAAGATATCGCGCACGTGCAGGTCGCCTTCAGGAATAACGCTCTTGCGCAATCCGCCGCTATTAGTCACGGCAAGCACAATGGGCTTGCCGAGTCTACTGCCGGCTTCAGAGCGGATTCCATCGGTAACAAAATTACCCAGCGACCCGGACCCAATACCACCTTTTTTGAGATCGCCTTTTAGTCTGCCGATTACCTCGTCCAGCGCGCGCACCTTCGGCGCGTAAACTGTCAGCATCTTTTCGACCGCTGCATCCGCGGGAATGCTGGAATCGACCAGCGTTTCATTGACGCCGGCGTGAATGTCGGCTGGAGTCGCGGCGGGCGCCGGCCGTGTGGCCTGCCCAAGCGCAGCTTGCGTTCCGCCGGCAAGCACGGAAAGCAACAACGCCCAACGAGGAAGCGTGAGTCTAGCTCGTGACACGGTTAACGGATTCCTCTTGGAGAAGCGAAAATATAACAGTCCTATTTTCAGGACGCGATTGACCTACACGGAGAGCTTCAATAGTATGTCGCACCATAAGGCAGATTCGCAACAACGTTTGTTATCCAAAGGTCCCAATCATAAGCAACTCATCCGAGGAGACGATTAACTTGGCTACTTCTTCCGCACAGATACCGTCGGAGTTCAGCAATCCAAACCTTGAAGTCCTGCTGTCACAGGAACAACTGCAAACGCGCATCAAGGAACTCGGCGCCGAGATCACGCGCGATTACGCAGGCCTCAATCCGCTGCTCGTCGGCGTGCTGAAGGGCGCGTGCTTCTTTCTGAGCGACCTGCTGCGGGCAATAGATACGCGCCTGGGCATCGAGTTCATAGCGATTTCCAGTTATGGTTCATCGACGCGCACGTCGGGCGAGGTCCGCATCATGAAAGATCTGGACGTGCCGATTGAGGGTCGTCACATACTTGTGGTGGAAGACATCGTTGACACGGGCCTGACCCTTTCTTACTTGCTGGCAAATCTGGAATCGCGCGGCGCCGCGAGTGTGAAGCTGGCAGCACTGCTCGACAAATTCGAGCGGCGCGAGAAAGACGTGAAGATCGACTATCTGGGATTCAAGATTCCGGATGCCTTCGTCGTCGGCTATGGTCTTGACTACGCCGAGCGCTATCGCAACTTGCCGTTTATCGCCGTCCTGAAAAATCCGGAACAAGGATGAACGGATTCTCTTCCTCTGTGCAGCCTTGGTGGCACAGAGAATCACCGTTGATGAGTACGAGGGTTCTTATGAGGAAACATCTTCTTATTTTTGCGACGTTGCTCTTTTGTCTGACGACAACGATTGCGAAGGCCCAGGACTTTTCCAAAGTCGAAATCAAAATCACCAAAGTCGCCGGCAATGTTTACATGCTGGAAGGCGCCGGCGGAAACATCGGTGTCTCAGCCGGCCCTGACGGAATCCTGATCGTCGACGATGAGTTTGCGCCGCTGGCAGACAAGATTAAGGCTGCCTTGAAAACGCTGGGCGACGGCAAACTGAAATTTGTTTTAAACACCCACTACCACGGCGATCACACCGGCAGCAATCCCGTCTTTGGTCCTGACGCTCCCATCATCGCGCAAACAAACGTACGCAAGCGGCTATCGGAAGAACAGAAGTCGAAGTTCTTCAATCGCACTTCTCCACCCATGGCGAAAGAAGGCTTGCCGGTAATAACTTTCGACAACGCGGTTTCCGTCTTCTTCAATGGCGAAGAGATCAAGGTCATACACTTCCCTCACGGCCATACAGACGGCGACAGCGTCATCTTCTTTACCGGCTCAAACGTCGTGCACATGGGTGACGACTTCTTCAACGGCAGGTTTCCAGTGGTCGATCTAGAAGCGGGCGGCGATGTGGAAGGGATGACGAAGAATGTCGGCGACATCATCAGCAAGCTGCCGGCAGGCGTGAGGATCATTCCCGGTCACGGACCGCTTACGGATGCCGAAGGACTGAAGGCATTTCACAACATGCTGGTCCAGACGACAGACATCGTGAGAAAGCGAATGGCAGCGGGCAAAACACTTGATCAGATCAAAGCGGAAGGTTTACCAGAAGAATGGAAGTCGTGGGGCAGTGGCTTCATCAAGACTGACCTGTGGTTGACGCTCATCTACAACAGCCTCTCAGCGAAGCACTGAGACGCGAATACCACAACCTCGTCTCCACACTGCGAAAATCGGCCGCGGATTAACGCGGATGTCACAAATCTGACAGAACTCCAATTCCTTTTCTGATCTGCGCTTATTCGCGTGAATCCGCGGCTAAACCTTGACTTGCAATAGGAAGCTCTCGCCGGCAGTCAACTTCAATCCAAAATTCTCTGCTACTGTTTGTCCGATGTCTGCAAGCGAACCGCGCGTGCCGAGGTTGACTCCCGGGCGCGCGCTTTTTCCGTAGACCAGCAGCGGCGCGTACTCGCGCGTGTGATCGGTGCCGGGAAACGTTGGGTCGTTGCCGTGGTCGGCCGTAATGATCATCAAATCGCCGTCGCACATCGCGGCTTCGATGTGGGGCAAGCTGGAGTCGAAATGCTCGAGCGCTTTTGCGTAGCCTTCAGTATCGCGACGGTGGCCGTAAAGCATGTCGAAGTCCACCAGGTTGGAAAAGATCAGACCATGCGTGTCCTGCCGGAGCGCCTGGATCGTTTGATCGATCGACTGCTGATTGTTCTTCGCCGTCAAATCTTCTGTCACGCCCATGGAATCATAAATCGAAGCAATCTTCCCGATGCAGACAACATCGAGATCCTCGTCCTTGAGAGCGGGCAACAGATTCGCGCGCGGCGGCGGGACAGCATAGTCGTGACGGTTCTCAGTGCGATAAAAGTTCCCAGGCTCACCAAGAAACGGTCGTGCGATCACGCGCCCAACTTTGTGTTCGCCATCGAGTATGCGGCGCGCTATTTCGCAAATCTCATAAAGCCGTTCAAGCGGAATGACTTCTTCGTGGGCGGCGATTTGAAAGACTGAGTCGCCCGATGTGTAAACAATAGGCTTACCAGTCTTTACATGCTCTTCACCCAACTCTTTGATGATCTCAGTCCCGGATGCGGGAACATTGCCGAGCACACCGGGAACCCCGGTCTCCGAAATGAACCGATCCAGGATCGACTGCGGGAACCCGTCGGGGTAAAGCGGAAACGCCTGCTCCAGAATTATTCCCGCCATCTCCCAGTGACCAGTGGTCGTGTCTTTACCATTCGACTTCAACGCGCAACGACCGTACGAGCCAACCGGCTGGGCCAACGGCGGCACGTTCTGCAAAGGCCTGACGTTCCCGAGACCGTAGCGCTGCATGTTTGGCAAATTAAGATTACGCGACTCAAGAATGTGGCCGAGGGTATCGGAGCCGGCATCGCCCCACTCCGGCGCGTCCGGCATCGCGCCAATGCCGGCGCCGTCCAATACGATGAGAACAATTCGGTTGAAGCTATTGGGAAGATTTTCCATAGGTGGATTCAAGTTTGAAGGACAACAGAACGGCGTTAAGAGCATCGTGGGGCTAAGATGCGTTTTCGCTCCAGCGGAGCGAGATGTTTATAGCCTTAACGTTACTCCCTAATCCGCTCTGGAAGCGCGCAAGATCCGCTATTGCCCCTGGTTAAACGATTCCTCTTGTACATTTCGCTCCTAACGGAGCGAAGGTCTTTCTAGGCTACGCCCCATGCTATAGACATCTCGCTCCGCTGGGGCGAAAACCTATTTTCGAGTTGCACTTCCAAGTTGAATCCGCGAATGGTAAATGAAAACTGAAAAATGAGAAATGGAAAATCGGTTGCCTTACTGTCCCTTTGGAGCAACGTAACCTTCGCGCGCGCGAACCTGCATCTTCTCCGGCGCGCCCTGCACCTCGACACGAATAGTGCGAAACTTGCCGTCGCGCGTTTTGTCGGTTGGGTAGTAACCCAAACTGTATTGCGTGCCGATCTCGGTCGCTACCCGCGCAAACGCCGCGCGCGCATCCTGCAAACTCGCCGCTAAAAAATTCCGACCACCGCTCGCTTTTGCCAGCGCATCCATTTCGCGGCGCGCGAGATTGTAGAGGTCGCGACTGATCTGCATTCTTTCGAACTGACCCATCTGACAAAAATCTATGTAGTCTTCAGGCCGCGCGCGCGGAAAGAAAACCTGCCGGTAACGCTCCAACTGTTTCGCCGAAAGTGTCAGCCGCCCATCGTCCTGGCAATCTTTCAATAGGCGATCCTCGACGAAATCTTCCGTGTTGACCTGAATAAAGTAACTGTCAACCCCTGCACGACTGAGCTTCGCTCGCACAGTTTCAAAATCCGAATCGCTCGTTGAATCAACGCCGTCAGTTAAAGCAACTACTGCCCGCCGCCCACGCACTTCTTCACGCGCTGGTTCGCGAAATACATCATCGGCAATTCGCGCGAGCGCGTCGTAGAAAGGCGTGCCGTTGCTGGAACCCAGATTTGCGATCGCCGCTCGCAGCAGTTTGCGATCATCGGTCAACTTCGCGAGCACCTCAACTTTCGCAGCCACCAACGCCCCCTGTCGTGCCGTGTTGAAGCCAACAATCGCCACGCGGTCGCCCGGCCGAAGGTCGTCGATAAAGGCATTCGCGGCCTGGCGAATTAGTCCAACATCCACGCGCGTCGAGCCGGACGTGTCCAGCAGAAGTGCGATTTCAAACGGCGCCTCGGTGGTGGCGAAGTTTGCGATCTTCTGCTGTTGACCATTTTCAAACAACAGAAAATTTTCGGCGCGCAATCCGGTTACAGGCCGCCCGGCTTTGTTCGTTACTACCGCCGGCACGGAAACCAACTGCGTTTCGACGCGCACCACGTCGCCTTCCTCAACCTCGTCTACCGGTTTTTCAGGCTGCTGATCTCCGGTTGGATTCACACGGCGCGGTCGCTGCTGATTCGGCTGTTGTGCGGCCACAGGCAAAGCGAAGGAGATTAGCCCCGCCAGAAGCGCAATTCTGAGAAAGGATGGCATCGATTTGATCGTCACCGATTACGTTACAGATTGTCTGGGGAGCCTGACTAGCAGATGTTACTTGAAGACTATAACTGGAAAACCCGCGACGGCAAAATCATTGAAAGGGTGCCCACCTTGACAGCCCCGTTTCCTTCTCTTAGCATGACGACGCGTCAGACGCGAACCTGGGTCTGACGATAGTTCGGATCTTTGGATAAGTTTTTCGGGCACGTATGTCAATGGTAGACGGCCTCCCTTACAAGGAGGAGGTTGGGGGTTCGAGTCCCTCCGCGCCCACCAAGTAGGACAGGCATTCCTGCCTGTCCCCCAGTTGTTGCCTGTTTTCGTCAAAATGGACAGACAAGAATGTCTATCCTACTTTGAAATGTGGAGTCGTAGTTCAGTTGGTTAGAACGCCGGCCTGTCACGTCGGAGGTCGCGGGT
>JBDUAQ010000025.1:0-23616 GCA_040004575.1 bacterium | reverse complement strand
GCAAAACGCCGCTCATCGGGATCAGTTTTGGTAATCCATATTTGCTTCAGAGTTTTCCCGCTCTCCGCACATACGTTGTGGCTTACGGCGATATGCCAAGTCTGCAACAGGCGGCAGCCCGCGCGCTGCTCGGCGAGATCGATGTCACCGGCAAGTTGCCGATTTCATTGCCTGGGCTCTATTCCAGGGGAACGGGTATTCAACTTAAGGGTAATGCTTTGCACCAAACGCCGGCCCAGTGATGCTTCGGATTAAATTCAAAGAGAAGATGACTTGGAAGCTGGGATTCGCTTTCATCCTATTAATCCTCGTCTCCCCGCATGTCAACCCGCAGAGGATTCGTAGCCGGAGCGTAGTTCTGGAGAGGTTTTCTACGAAGGCTGGAATTCTGAAATTAATAAGGATCGATGATTACGACATCGGAGAAACGAATTGGCTCGTTTTGCTCGCCGGGCAAAGGCTCTACCGAACCCAGGACGACGTTTTCGGCTCGGTAAGTTTCCATACTGTGTTCAAGAATCTTGCGAGTGGCGAGGCAGTCCTGATGCAGGAAACTTTCGACCAGGGTGGATTTGTGCAGTTCCGCATGATCACCATTCCAGCAAGGGGCAAGGCTACCATCACCGACAGATTTGGATATTATGAACCACTGATTACGCAGGAGGGGAAACGGATCACCTTCAGCTTTGGAGGGAGACCGGATCTGAAACCAGAAATCTGGTTCTATCAAGACGGCAAGCTCACAAAGCAGTGAAACGGCATGTAGTGACAAAGTAGCGCGACTTGTTCTATCTTTGTTTCCACAAATCATGAAGAAGATTGAAGAAAGACTTGATCGCCTCGAACGCATTGCCAAGTTGCTGGTGCGCGCCGGCCTACGTGCGCGCCGGGAGATGCGCCAGCAGGACGACAAGATCACTATCATGATGGACGCGCAGATTAAGAACGAACAGCGATTTGCTGAACTGGCGGAATCCCAAAAGAATACTGACCTTCGCCTTGATGCGTTGATCGATATCATCAAAAACGGGCGCAATGGTAAGTCGCGCTAGACACAACATCAGTTTACCGTCTCTTATTAATCTCCGTCTTGAACATCTTGTCTTTGAGTCCGCCTCGATACCCATTGGTCAATTCCGTCTCTGTATGCTTCCTACCTCCGCTCTTCCAATCAGATTCTCCAGGAGCCGGTCGGCAAAACAAATAACTTGTCTTTCTCTGTGCATCCTCAGTGTCCTCTGTGTCTCTGTGGTGGGTGTTTCTCTTGGAAGATCCACCACAGAGACACAGAGTTCACAGAGATCGCACAGAGGCCTTAGGTTATTCCGACAGGTTCCTCGCGGTCTTAAGAACGCGGACCCGACCACGGTTTCGGTCTCAGTAAAAAAACTCGAATCGATCGATGGTGAAGTTGAGCGCGAAATTGAGCGGCATCACCTGCCTGGCGCCGTAGTTCTCGTGGCGCGAAATGGTGGCGTCGTCTGGCGCAAGGCTTATGGGGCTCGCGCTGTTGAGCCGGTGCGCGAAGCGATGACGGCAGACACGATTTTCGATCTGGCTAGTCTTACAAAGGTCGTCGCCACCGCAACGAGCATCATGATTCTCGTCGAACGAGGGAAGGTCAGGCTAAGCGATCCGCTATCGAATTACATTCCCGAGATTAAGGGCGAGGGCCGGGAACGCATCACGCTCGAGTTGCTGCTGACGCATCGTGCCGGCTACGCGCCCGATTTTGATTTGCGCGATCGCTGGAGTGGTTATGACGAGGCGATCAAGCGGCTGGTGCGGGAGCCGCTGCGCAATCCGCCCGGCGCCAAGTTCGTTTACAGCGATATCAACTACATCGCGCTCGGTGAAGTTGTTCATCGCGTCAGCGGCCTGACTCTCGACCAGTTTGCGCGCCGCAATATTTTTCTGCCTTTGGGGATGCGCGATACGGGTTTCCGTCTGCGCGCCGGTCTCCGCCGTCGCATCGCGCCTACAGAGCAGCGGCGCGGGCAACTGAGTTATCTCGGCGACAAGCCTGATGGTTCCGAGGCGGACAGCGATAAGTGGTTGCGTGGCGAAGTTCACGATCCAACTTCCTATCGCATGGGCGGAGTCGCAGGTCATGCCGGACTTTTCTCCACGGCTGACGATCTCGCGATTTACTGTCAGATGATCTTGAACGGCGGACAATACAAAGGCGTTCGCATCCTGGCTCCGTTGACAGTCGCCGAGATGACTCGCCCGCGCCTGGTCACCGACTCTGGCTGGACTCGCGGTTTGGGTTGGGACATCAACAGCAGTTTCTCAACTAATCGCGGCGATCTTTTTCCGCTCGGCTCGTTTGGCCATACGGGGTTCACTGGTACCTCGCTTTGGATTGATCCGGCGAGCCAGATGTTTGTTGTGTTTCTTAGCAATCGCGTCCATCCGGATGGGAAGGGTGATGTGGGTTCTTTGCGCGGTCGCGTGGCATCGATTGCTGCGGCCGCCGTGACGGATGTTGCTGTTGTTGGCCGCGCGCATAGGGAGTTATCGGAGTACTACCAAAGAACACTTAGCGATTTGGGACACTTTACCGCTGCGCGCGAACAAGCGCTGGCAATGGCTGCTGAAGTTAACCACAACACCGAAGTTCTGACCGGAATTGATGTGCTTGAGCGTGACCGTTTCAAACAATTGGCGGGCTTGCGGATTGGGCTAGTGACAAATCAGACCGGCCGAGATCGCTCGGGTCGTTCAACGATAGATGTCTTGCACAATGCCCCAAACGTAAAACTCGTGACACTCTTCTCTCCCGAACATGGAATCCGCGGAATTGCTGATGAGAAAGTTTCGGACGCCAAAGATGAACAGACGGGCCTCCCAATCTATTCATTGTTCGGCGAGACAAGAAGACCAAAGGCCGAGCAGTTAAAAGATCTGGATGCTTTAGTTTTCGATATTCAGGACATCGGTACGCGCTTTTATACTTACATCTCAACGCTCGGCAATGTAATGGAAGAAGCGGCGCGAGTTAAGCTGCCCGTTTTTGTTCTCGATCGTCCTAATCCCGTCGGCGGACTCGAAGTTGAAGGTCCAGTAGCCGACGCCGATAAGCTTTCGTTCACCGCCTATCACAGAATTCCAGTGCGTCATGGAATGACAATTGGAGAACTGGCGAAGCTCTTCAATGAGGAACGCAAAATTGGTTGCGATCTAAGAGTGATTGAGATGGCTGGCTGGCGACGGGCGATGTGGCTCGACGAAACCAATCTGTTGTGGGTGAATCCATCACCAAACATGCGTAGCCTGACTGAAGCAACGTTGTATCCCGGGATTGGCTTGCTTGAGACTACCAACGTCTCAGTCGGGCGCGGCACCGATACGCCGTTCGAATTAGTTGGCGCACCGTGGATTGATGGCCGGCAACTCGCGTCGTACCTGAATGGCCAAAGGATCGCCGGCGTGCGTTTTGTTCCGGTGCGCTTTACGCCCGCTGGTTCGGTGTTCAAGGGCGAGGAGTGTGGCGGCATCAACATCATCATCACGGATCGCGTCAAATTTCGCAGTGTGACCAGTGGATTGGAGATCGCTGTAGCCCTCCGCAAACTTTATTCGTCGCAGTGGAAGATTGATAACTACTTTCGCTTGTTGGTTAATGACGCCACCTTCGAAAAACTGAAGCGCGGCGACTCGGCGGCTGAGATAGTTCGCTCCTGGGAAGCGCAACTTGAAGCGTTCAGACCAAAGCGCGCAAGCGTACTAATCTACGACTGAGCGCCTTGGTCTTAGTGGATCAGCCGATCAGTCGATTCTTAATCCGCGGCGATGTTGAATGAATTCGGATCGATGGGTTGGTTGAAATCAAATTGAGTTAGCTTGAGGGCCCAGTCAGCCGAAAATGTTCCGGCTTGAGTATCGGTCGTCAACCTGATCTTGTAGCCATGAGGCAAAACCAATTCGCCTTCCTTCTTAAAGTCAGAGAATTCTTCGATCATCTTGAAACGCGTCTCTCGTGTCACGCCGGCGAGCATGGAACGATCACCCGTTTCGCCCGCAATCACTCGCTCATACTCAGTCCGCACGTGCTGAAAAGTCTCGGGATCAAAAAAGAGTTTGATTTGTAGATCGGATCCACCGCGTGGCAGGTACTTCATTTCGTGCATTGCATGATTCTCAATTGTCCTGGTGCCGACGTACTCCAATTGAGGACTTCGCGTTGCAACGTCCAGCAGTGGCCACGCCGACGATAGCGTTCCGCCCATCAGTCCTTGTTTGAAAATAACGCTGTGGGTCATCAGAAAGCTGCCTAAGGCCGAGCGTTGGCCCGGCAGGACAAAGGCCGCGATGAAATGAGCGCCATCAAATCCCAGGTGCTCGCGCGGGTAGACTGGACTCGGAAAGCTCATACCCAGGAAGCTCTTCTTACCTTCGGAGGCGAGAACAGCACGGCCTGTCGCTTGACCAAGAGGCGTAGTTAGAAAAGTCACCTGAGAAGATCCAGAGATGATCCGAGTTTTGACGGCAGCACGGGCTTGGGCCGAGCCGATAGAGTCCAGGTGTCTGGCGATTAGTTCTTCGACCTTGAACTTGTCTGGCGCCGCAGAAGACGACTCGATCGACGGGAGGGCCGACAGGACGATGGCCGCTAACGATAATACTGAGAGCACTCTTCGATGGACGACTTTCGGGTTATGCATCTTGATTCTCCAAAGATCGAGCGCCAAACAGAAACAGCGAGACAGTAGCATGCCTCGCTGTTTCTTGTGACGTGCAAGGTAGTTAGAACTGCAGCTTCAACGCGAACTGAATGACACGAGAGGATTCGCCCGTCTGCACAATAGTCTGTGTCGAGGGCGGCGCCACGGTCGCGCAACAAGTCTGAGCGAAAACGCTTGATCTAATGCTGGGCGAACCGACGGACGCATCACGCGGGTTGTCGAAGTTGGGGTGGTTGAGAGCGTTGAACATCTCAGTTCGGAATTGCAGTTTGAAACGTTCGGAGATTTGGAACGTCTTGATAAAGCCGAGGTCGAGGTTCCAGTAGTGTGGCGCAACAAAGATATTTCTGCCGGCGCCGTTCTGACCTGGCGCGGGCAGGCAAAAAGCCTGTGTCAGATCAACGCCGCAAGTAAGCGGGTTCACTGGCTTAAACAAGACTGGGCCGGCAAACGTCTGTCCGGGAAGGTGCTGGAGCTGAGCCTGAACCGGCAGTTGCACGCCAGCGCGTGATTCGTGATTTCCGTTGGCAGTGAATGAACCGCTGCGAACGGCGAATGGCTCGCCAGTCATGAACGTGTAGATGCTGTTGACGGTCCAGCCGCCGAAGATCTGATTAACTACGCCGTGGGAGGAACCCAGGAAGCGGCGCCCTTTGCCGACCGGGACTTCCCACACCGACGCGGCCTGCAGCACCTGCGTGCGATCGAAATCAGATCGAGCGCGTTCTTCCCGCAAATTGCGGATGTCGGTCGGCGTGCGGGAGTTGGTAGTAGAAAGGCCACCGCCTGACGCCGCGCCGACAGGATCGACGGATTGGTTGTCAATTGACTTGCCAAAGGTGTAGGCCATGCTCAAGCCAAGTCCGGTGCTGAAACGACGCCTCAAAGTAAATTGCGCCGCGTGATAGTTTGAGTCACCGCTGTTGTCAAGATAAGTAATCGCGGCGAACTGTTGATTCGGTCGCAGCTTGAAGGCCAAGGTGGTGTCTTCAATGCGTCGGGCGAGCGAGCCGGCGCTGTTAATATCCAGTTCACCCTGTGTAGTTGTGGAGTTGACGAATGTTGTATTGATGCCTGTGACCCCCACGGCGAGCAGCGGAATCTGTGACGCGGCGAACACTGGTACGCACGCTGGCTTAGTGGTGTCGCGTGTGGCGCCGCTCGGTAGACAGTTGGTAGCGCGGTTGTTGGCCTGGAGCATCAGAAACGAAGGAACAATAGAGTCCGAGTTAATTTGGTTGATGTCACGGGCCATGAATAGATGTTCACCCCGGCGCCCGATGTAAGCGGCCTGCATCACCAAGCCACCCGGCAACTCGCGTTGGAAGCCAATGTTCCACTCGTGGACTGTGGGCAGTTGCATCTTTGGCGCGAAGACTGTGACTGGAGGTGAATTGGTTCTTAGCTGCTGTGGCGGAGTCAGCAGTGTAGACGGCTGAACCGCAGGCGCCGGCAGTAGTATCGGGAAGCCGCCAGCGATTGTCTTGTTGACGTCGGGCGAGTTGACGCACCCGGCGGTTATCGTAGTGAACGGGAAAGTGGTTGTGCAGCTTTGAACGAGGCCGGGAATTCTGCCTGCCGCTGCTGTGACCTGGAATGAGGAGATGGTGTCGAAGGCGATGCCGTAACCAAGGCGGATCACACTCTTGCTATTGCCTCCGAACAGCCTATGCATAAAACCCGATTTGAAATCTGGGCTCCAAGCCAGGCCGAAACGCGGGCCAATCGCCCCATTGAAACTGCCCTCGTACCAGTGTCTGGCTTTGACGAAGCTCACGGCACCGGGTTGATTTACAACGGGCGTAGCCGGCAGCGGCGTCCCGGCAATCGGCGTACTTGCCACGAAGACGTTGCCGCCCGAGGTGTTGGCGGGCGGATTGATTTCCCAACGGGCGCCATAGTTCAAGGTTAGGTTTGGCCGAAGCTTCCACTCGTCCTGGAGGTAGAAATTGTACTGGTCCAGGTTGTGCTTCTCTGCAAACAACGTAATGGCATCACCGGTCTTGAATGGCAAGAATACGTTTTGCGTAAGGTTTGATATGAACGTTTGCGAGATTCTACCGGGCAGGCCGTATACGTTGTTGATGAGTCCGCCAAGCGTGGTGGCGTCCGTAGAGTTAATGCCGGGTGCGGTAGTGAAGCCGGAGTTTGCGAACGGGTCACGATTTGCTGAAGCGAACGTTACCGTAGGAGTTACGTTAATACCGCCGGGCTGACCGCGTTGATCTACGTGGCGATAGTAGCGCATGTTAAGTCCGCCCCGGAAAACATGCGCGCCATGGACGATACTTAAGTTATCCAAAAACTGCGGCGTCGTAACGATTCGGGCTGTTCGTGGCGTGTTGATGTACGGTTCACTCACGCTATTAAAGTCAAAAGGCGGGACGTTAGGCCACGCAGGGTTAGCCTCACCCTGACTGAAAAGGAAATGAAAGCGCGCGTAGCCGGCCGTAAACTCATTGACGATGCGGGGCGAGATCACTCGGCGCCAACTAAGCGCCAGGTTAGATGTTGTGCGGAACACTTCACCGAGCGGCGGGCCGTTGGGATAAACCTGAGGTCTGCCGTTCAAAGGGTCGCCTTTTAGAGTGTCGTATCTTGACCAGAGGTAGCGCCCGAACACACTGTTGTTCTCGTTGAAATTGTGATCGATGCGGGCGGCGATGGCCGGTCCTCTGACCCCTGTCGGCGGATTCCACAAGAAGGCGCCAGTATTCAGCCCGTCGCCGGAAGTAAAGTTGTTCGGCATGGGGAATGGTGTCAGGATCCCAGCCACGGCTGTATCGAGTGGTCTCCCTCCGGTGTTGTTTGCTACGGAGCGGGTATCGTAGCTGCGAATGCAGTTCGTCTCCGCCCCAACGCAATTATGGACTCCTGCAGCTAGAGCCCCAGTCGTTGGATTCACGAGCAAAGTACTATTCCTGGTAATGATACTAGTGCCAATTCTGAAGCAGTTGCCGGCCCCGGTTGTCGAATTGCAGGTCGGATCGGCGGCGAAGTAACGGAAGATTCCGCTGCGTGCTTCCGGGGTGTAGACAATTGGTATTCCGAAAGTCTGATCTATTGGCTGCGTAAAGTCGATGCGGTTTGCCTGATAGCTGCCAAAGAAGAAGGTCTTGTTTTTCTTGATCGGGCCTCCCATTTCAAAACCATACTGACCCATTCTAATCAGCGGTTTGGCCTGTTTCTGAGCGTTAGCAAAAAACTCATTCGAGTTAAGAGCCTCATTGCGCAGGAAAAAGAATCCGGTGCCGTGAAAGTCGCTGGTTCCGCTGCGCGTGGCAATCGAAATCGAAGCGCCGCTGTTGCGGCCTTCCTCCGCGGTGGCGTTATTCGTCGTCACTTTGAATTCCTGAACGTTGTCTGGGTTGATCCGATAAAGATTGCTGACCGGGTTGGGCACCGACGATTCGTTCGCTTCGATTCCGTCAATGGTGACGTTGTAAGCGCGATCGCGGGCGCCGTTCACATGCACGCCGGAACCGGCAGCGCCGGACGATCTCTGGACGACACCGGGTTCCAGCAGCAGCAGCGTTAGAGGATTGCGTCCATTTAGCGGCAGGGCTTCAATGGCCTTCTGCTCGACAACATTTCCAATGGTAGCGTTCGATGTTTGCAGTTGCTCAGTTCCGCCCTGAACCGTCACCACCTCGGACACCTGCCCTACCTCCAAGGCAGCGTCGACCGAAAGCGGCGAGCCTACCTCCAAAGCGTTGCCAGTCTTCTGGAACTTTTTGAAGCCAGCCTGCTCTACCGTCACCGTGTAGTTTCCCACCGGCAATGAAGCGAAAGCATAGACACCGGCCTCGTTCGTAGTCTGCGTTTGGGTTACGCCAGTGGCTTCATTGGTGACAGTTACGCTGGCCCCGGGGATAGAGGCCTCTTTTGAGTCGACGACGCGACCGCTGATGCGCGATGTTCCAGTTTGAGCCAGCGCTGCGGAAGCCGAAATGGCGAGCAGAACGCATAGAGCGAGAATCGAGCGCGTGCAATTCAACATGAGTTCCTCCTCAAGAGTCGAGATGGAAGGTATCTACCTTCCGTGCAAACGGCTGTGAAAAACTGCTGACTGATGAAACGATGAGTGGAGGTTCAACTGTTCTGCGTCTCGTTTCTAGTCGACGTCAAATACTGCAAGCTGAATCCCAACGGAACCTGCGACCTTTGAATGCCAGCAGTATGATATTGAGGTGGCTCTAGGTCAAGATTTTTTTCGCATTATTTCTCGCTGTAGAAAAGATCAGATCAGTTGATGACACGAGCCTACTTGCCGCCGAACAATGCCGCATCTTCCACGCGAAAGTAATATCAGTGACCCTTATTGAAATGATAAGAATCTTTAGTTACCATTATTCCGCAACCGGTCTTATAATGCTGCGGTTTGTTTTCAGCAGCTTTCTTTCGAGCAATTGCCTTCTAACTGAATAGCGCAGAGGCGAAACGCGTTCCGGCTTCGTCGCTTTCGTGGAAGCGCGTTCCGCGATTTCTGAAAGCAGACTTGCGGCAATTAGTTGTTAAGAAAGGGGCGCCGGTGTATAAGTTATTTCTCCATCGGGCAATCAAACACTTCAGCTTCCAGCATCGCTAAAAACGAAAGAGGACCCATCCCCATGACGCAGAATTTCAGCATTACCCCCCGGCTTCTAACTTTGGCTATGGCTCTCTTGCTGAGCCTGAGTGCGACGGCGTTTGCCCAGGAGATTACCGGCAATATCAACGGTCAGGTGAGAGATGCGGCTGGGGCCGCAGTCAAAGGCGCTACCGTGACAATCACCGACATTGGTCAGCAGCTGGTGGTGCGAACTACTTCCACCGACGACGAAGGCCAATTCTCCGCTCCCAATTTGCCGGCGACTTTCTACGACGTGGCTGTCGAAGCGCCGGGTTTCAAACGGCACATCGAAACCAAGGTCAAGCTCGATGTCGGCAAGAGTCGCAGCGTGGACGTGGCATTGGAAGCGGGCAACATCTCTGAAGTGGTAACCGTTGAAGCTATCCCCTTGACGGTCCAGTTGTCGACGCCGACGGCGGCCACTGTAATTAGTGGTGACCAGGTGCGCGAGCTCTCGCTGAACAACCGCAACTGGGTACAGCTCGTTGCGTTGGCGCCGGGTGTTTCCAACGATCTTAGCGATCAAGTGTATGTGGGAACTACCAATCCCGCCGGCCAGGCGAACACTATCAATATATCGGTGAATGGCGCGCGCAGTGCCCAGAACACTTATCGTGTGGACGGCGCGGACATAACTGACCGCGGTTCGAACATTACGATTCAAGCTTATCCGAGCGTTGATTCAATCGCTGAGTTCAATGTTGTTCGCAGCCTCTTCCCGGCAGAGATGGGTGGCAGCGGTGGCGGATTAATAAATATCGTTACTCGTTCCGGTGGAGATCAGTTTCATGGTTCAGCATTTGAATTTGTGAGAAACGAAAAGCTGAACGCCAACGATTTTCTGTCGAACACAGCGACCAATCCGGCTCTTGGTCGCGAGGCGAACGGCAAAGCCAAACGCACTCCATTCCGCTATAACAACTATGGCTTTACGTTTGGCGGGCCGATCTACGTCCCAAATTTTGGTATTGGCAACGGCGATATGTTCAACAGACTCAAGCGGACGTTCTTCTTCTTTTCAGAAGAGCAGCGCAAAGACCATCGGTTCCCATTGCTTTCTTCCACAGTGCCTGACTTGAATATGCGCCAGGGCATCTTCCCAATTGACATTTGCGTGAGTGCCAATGTTCCCACGACAACGACCGCAACTTGTTTGAATCTGCTGCCGGCTGGCCAGCCCTTGTCGTCGAAGGCCCCGATCAATCCGGTCGCTCAGCAGTACCTGAGCTTTATCTATAACAAACTGCCGGCCCCGAGCGATGCCTTAACGCGCGCCCTGCTTTTCCCGGCGCTGAACGTCGCGGATTTCAAACAGGAGATTCTCAAGATCGACCACTCTTTTTCCGACAAGTGGTCAATGTATTATCGCTATGAACGGGACAAGATTCCGACCGAAGATGTGAACTCACTATTCTCTTCCGGTTCGGGTTTGCCGGGAGTTTCTACAACCGAGACAAATTCTCCCGGAAAGACACATACCTTCCAGTCAACCTATGTTGCCAATTCGAGTCTGGTCTTCGTCGGCCGGTTCACGTATGGGTACGGAGCAATTCTGAGCAAGAATATCGGCACTCTGGCTTTGGTGAATTCACCCATCAGGCCGCCACTGGCTTATGTAAATACACGCGACCGCGTCCCTACCATTTCAGGAAACGGGTTCAGCGCTCTGCAAAGTTTTGGCCCTTACGACAACTTCTCCTGGAAGAAAAACACCTCCGGTGACGTCACCTGGACTAAAGGCGCTCACACGATGAAGTTCGGTGCCGTTTATGGTTCCTACCGCAAAAATGAAAACGCTTTAGCGGGAAGCAATGAGGGCACCTACAGCGGGTTCTTGAACACGCTGACTACCAGCGTCGTGCAAGCTAGCGTCCTCGCGCCCCAGATTGCCGGGCAGGACACCAATGCCACGCGTCGTGCTAGCTTTCAGTCGTTCGCAAATTTCCTGCTGGGCACCAACGTCACATTCTCGCAGGCGCACTTCGACTACACTGCGGATCTACGTCAGAAGGTAATCGAAGGTTATGGACAGGATGAATGGAAGTTCCGCAAGAACCTGACGCTGTATTACGGAGTTCGGTATTCCTACTTCGGTTCGCCCTATGACGTTAACGGCCGCTTGTCAACATTTGATCCAAAGCTCTTCAATCCAGCCAACGCGCCATTGGTGACAGGTGCCGGCAACCGCGTCGTGGGAACGGGAAACTTCTGCAATGGCTTGATTGTAAATGCGCAGAACTATCGAACCGCCGCCAATAATTGCACGCCCACCGCTTCACCCTGGGGTAAGTATGTCGTGAACGCGCCTAAGCATAATTTTGCCCCGCGGGTTGGCTTGGCGTGGGATCCTTTCGGCAAGGGGACGACGTCGATTCGCACCGGTTACGGCATCTTCTACGATCAGGTGCTCAACGGTCCTTACCTACAGAACATCGGACAGAATCCCCCGTATCAGGAGACTTTCACGCAGACGCTCACACGTCTCGACCAACCCGTTCCTACGGGCGTAGTCGTAACTGCCGCAGCTTCGCTTACAGCGCTAAGCGTTCGCGCCATTGACCCACACTGGAAGGATCCTTACATGCAACAGTGGTCGTTTGATGTCCAGCACCAGTTCGGCAAGGAAGGTAAAACACTGCTGGATATCGGATACTACGGTTCGAAAGGCACGCACCTGATTGGCCAATATGAGCTGAATGAAGTTCCCCCGGGTAAGGCTTTGGCTACGCTCTGCGCCACGGGCAGTTCAACCACGCCCACGGTCGCTTGTCAGGTGCCTGGCTTCGCATTTACATCAACAGCGAACTCGGCGATTCTCGACCAGATCCGTCCTTACAGGGGTTATCGCTCGATTGCGATGATCACGCCGCAGTTCAATTCGAACTATCACAGTCTGCAAGTATCAGCGATACAGCGGTTCACCGGCTCTTCTCAACTACAGCTTGCTTACACCTGGGCGAAGAACATAACCGATAACCAAACTGATCGCTCGACTGCGCCGGAGAATTCCTACAACATCCGCGGTGACCGCAGCCGGGCAACGCTGGACCGACGGCATGTCCTGACAGTCAATTACATTTACGAATTACCCTTTTTCCAAAAACAGCAGGACCTGACCGGTAAGGTTTTGGGCGGCTGGCAAATTTCGGGGATTGCTGTTTACAACAGCGGCTTGCCGTTTACGCCGACAACCTCCAGCTTTGACGCCGGCGGCCTGGGTAATGTGCCGGCGCTGGTTGCCGGGAATAGACCGAACGTGCTTTGCGATCCAAACGCAAACGCGCTACACGATCGGCTGCAGTATTTCAATATCGCGTGTTTACAGCTAAACCCAACGACCACCACTTCGGGTGTGGCGAATGTGGTTGGCAACGCGGGCCGGGGCATTATTTATGGGCCAACAACCAAGCGGGTTGATTTCTCGCTGATCAAGAACATTCAGTTCAACGAGAGGTTCCGACTGCAACTACGAGGTGAGGCCTTTAATATTTTCAATCACACAAACTTCAGGACGTTAAGCCTTAACGTCACCGCGAGCAATTTTGGCCAGGTTATTGCGGTTCGCGATCCGCGCACGATTCAGTTGGGTGCGAAGCTCATCTTCTAGTGGTCTACGGTTGGATCAATTCCGATGCCCGCGACGCGAAAGCGATGCGGGCATCGCGCATTTGGCCGTCTTGATAAATGCTGATTTAATGACTGCATGAGTGACTCAGCTGAGAGAAGCCACTTGCTTCGCAACGCTCGGATCGTCTTGCGCGATCGAGTAGTTGAGCGGGGCGCACTGCTGATCGACGCCGGGCAAATCACCAGGATTGTCACGGGCGAAAGCCGTAGCCAAGGCGGCTCGTTAGAATCCGATCTCGCGGGACTCACCATCTTTCCCGGTTTCATTGACCTGCATATTCATGGCGCGGTTGGTGTCGACACGATGGCCGCCACCGCTACGGACCTAGATCGAGTTTCGAAGTTTTTGGCGACGCGCGGCGTGACCGGTTGGTTGCCAACGCTCGTGCCCGCGCCCCAGGCTGACTACGCACGCGCTATCGTTGCGATCGACGAGGCGATGGCCCTTACGGGGGGCGCAAAGATCCTCGGCGTCCACTACGAAGGACCTTTCGTAAACTCCGCTCAGTGTGGCGCATTGCATGCGCAATTCTTTCGATCGTTTTCCGGAGCACGTGATTTAGACGACTTGCCAGAACTCGAGGGAGCCGCCAAACATGTGATGACCGTAGCGCCGGAGATCGATGGCGGTGTTGAATTGGTGCGAGAGTTGACCTGCCGCGGTTGGATTGTTTCCCTTGGTCACACGCGGGCTGACTTCGATTTACTTGATCAGGCGTGCGCAGCGGGCGCGCGTCATATGACCCATTTCATGAATGCAATGACGCCACTTCATCATCGGTCGCCCGGACCAGTGGGCTGGGGACTCGCGCGCGATGAGGTTACCTGCGACTTCATCGCTGATGGCATTCATCTCGATCGGCAAATGCTGCAACTGCTCCTCAAGCTGAAGAGTGCGGATCGTTTGTCGCTGATAAGTGATGCAGTGACCGCAGCTGGACTCGGCGATGGGAATTATGAGATCTGGGGAGAAACGATAACTGTTAAGGATGGGCGCACCAGCAATGCGCGCGGCACAATCGCCGGCTCAGTGATCACGATGCTTGACGCCGGGCGCCTGATGCTTTCCCTGGGTGCGTCTGAGGTTGAGGTTGCGAAAATGGCTGCAACCAATCCGGCGCGCTTGTTAGGAATTGATCAGGACTGTGGCTCGATTGAGGAAGGGAAGCAAGCCGATCTTGTCGCGCTGGACGCAGACAGAAATGTCGTGTTCACCATGATTGGCGGAGCGATTGTGTTCGACTCCAGAAAGTCGTCATGACTGACGAGCGCTCAAGCAGTTCAGAGTTCAACCTTTAGGTTGTCTTCCTTTCGCCAACAGCAACCTAAAGGTTGAACTCTGAGCTGCTTGACGCTGCCGTCCCTTCGTAAATTCCGGCGCTAGCGTACGCCTCGTCTAGCAGTTCGACAGGATGACAAGTTTTTAGATCCATTCCAGCGAGCAGTGCGCCGGCGCCTATTTGCATTTGGCAGCCAGGATTTCCCGTCGCCAGAATCTTCGCCCCGGTCTTTTGGATTGCGGCAAGCTTTTCATCCAGGACGCGTGCTGATAAATCTGGCTCGAGCAGGTTGTAGATTCCGGCGCCGCCACAGCACCTTTCAGAACCTTCGAGCCGCGCCAACTCCAGATCGGAAACAGCGTCCAACACTCTCAAGGAGGCTTCACCGGCATGCTGCCCATAAAGCAAATGACACGATGCATCGTAAGTCACTGCCTGCTCGGTAACGCACGGGGCTTTTCTTATTTCGCGAGTTTCCAGTTGTTGACTGACATCGCGCACGCGGGCGCTGAAGCTGCTCGCCCGCTCGGCGAACAGTTCATCGGCGCTCAGCAGATGGGCATACGAGACGAGCATCGCACCGCAACCGCCCGCGTTGGTAATGATGGGCGCGCTTTGTTTCGCATCAGGCACGTCAAACGCCGCGATGTTTCGTCTGGCTAGCGTTCGCGCGCCTTCGAGGTCGCCGGCGTGCGCGTGTAGTGCTCCGCAGCAGCCTTGTGCCGGCGGAGTTTGCACCGCAAAACCGTTTACCTCGAGCACGCGCACGGTCGCGCGGTTCACGCGAGAGAAGAGTCCTTCGCCAACACAGCCGGTAAAAAGCAGTGCTTCGGTTGAATTCGCAGGAGAACATCTTGCTGTTCGCGGGTTGGTTGTGTCCCTTTTCCGTTTAGGCGCGGAACTCTCAAGCAATGCCAGGCCGAACTCCATTCGCCTGGAAAGCAGTTTGGCAATTCCGGTTTTCCGGAGCGCTCGCCCGAGTCCGCTATCGCGAAACAAACGCGCCATAGCAAAAGCAAATTTCAAACGCGCCGGATGCAGCCAAACGTGCTTGAGCACCAGCCGCAACAAGCCATAGCTAAACCCTCGCTTAGGACCAGACTGAAACAGTTCGCCACGCGCAGCTTCCAGCAGTTGCCCATACTCGACGCCGGCGGGGCACACCTGTTCACAAGCCCGACAACCAAGACAGCGGTCGATGTGTTGTTCGAATGCGCTTGAGTCACTTGCGAGCCGGCCTTCACCGACAGCCCGCATCAGGTAAAGCCGGCCGCGCGGTCCGTCGTTTTCGTCGCCGGTAATTACGTAGGTAGGGCAGGCTTCGAGACACAGCCCGCAGTGAATGCAGGCGAGGAGTTTGTCTTCTTCCCCAGCAATCTGGTGAGCAAGCAATGTTCCGGTAGGATTGTTCATTACGAGAAAACGCGAACTGGAAGTATAGCAAGTCGCATCGTAATGAGGTCAGTACCACCTCGCGGTAGCGAGTGGGTCTTTCGATTGTCGATTTGCGATTGCCGATTGCCGATTGGCTGATACCGGAACACTAATCTGAAATCTTCAATCGACAATCAGCAATCGAAGAACCCACCCGCTACCGCGAGGTGGTACTGACCTCATGACCCGTCGGTTACTCGTTAGTGCGGCTACGGACTCAAGTCTACGAACAGTGATCTTGAAACTGACCACGTACGCCGAACTAGCTCGGAGGTTTTGAGATCTTCTTAATCAACCGCGCCACCTTGCTACGCGGGACAAAGCGTACTGCGAACGCTGCAAACTTGTTCATCGCACCTGGGACCACCAGCCCGCCACCGCGATCAAGTGCTCGCAATGAATCCTTCACAACCTCCTCGTGGCTCTGTTCGCCGCCGGGAAATTTCTTGCGTTCGCTGCTCTCCTCGATGTCTTCCTGAGCGACACGAAGTCGGCCTGGGCAGACGGTTACCACTTTTACTCCAGAGCGATACACTTCGGCGTCAAGGGCCAACGAGAAAGTGGTTAGAAAAGCTTTGGCAGCTGAATAGACAGCCGCAAAAGGAATTGGCTGAAACCCCGCCATCGATGAAACTGTTATGATCCCGCCCTGCTTTCGCTCAACCATTGCCGGCACCAGGGAATGAGTAAGTTCTACGACGGTAGCGTTCTGCAAGTTGATTCCTTCCAACTGTTGCCGGAGTGGCAGCTCAAGAAATCTTCCCTGATCGCCAAAGCCGGCATTGTTGACCAGAAGATCAATCTCCAAACCGCGCGCGGTTAGTTCGTCTGCCAATCGTTGACCGGCGCCCGTAGCGGCGAGATCAAAGGGAATACACTCCACCTGAATGCCGTGAGATGTTCGCAGCTCGTGCCCGAGCGCCTCCAGCTTTTCTCCGGAACGCGCCACCAGCACAAGGTTCTGTTTGCGCGCGGCAAGTGCGCGCGCGAAGCATCGACCGAGGCCGCGTGAAGCGCCGGTAACCAGGGCATAGTGAAGCATGTTTATGCTTCTCCCTTAAGCTTGTTTGACGGGTTGTTCGCTGGGAATTTTGGCGTAGGATTTCCGGCCGCCGTAAAGTCGCTGGCGTACGTTCTCCGGAAACCGGGTCTTAAAAATGTAGTCGAGTAGTCCGCTGCTCGTGCCGAAACCTCTGGTCATCCCTTGCGAGGTGTGATGATAGAGGTGATGTTTCTTCATGTAACGGAAATAGGGATCGCGGAAATTGGAAAAGTGGGTTGCGTGATGAATCCACTCTTCAGCGATATAAGATTGGAAAGCGAAAGCCACGACGATCGAAGCCGTGTAGGGCGGGAAAAGAAGGATACTAAGCGGCACACCGAGAAAGAAGAGTGGCAGCAGATCCTTCACCCGACCGCTCATGTGTTCGCCGTCAAACGGTCTTTCGTGATGCCCGAAATGCGTCGGGTCGAGATACTTGTTCGCTATGCGCGTCCAAAATCTCTTGTAGCGTCGCTGTGATATTTTCCAGTGCCGGTGCAGCACAAAGCGATGAGAAAAGTATTCCGTCAACATCCAAAACACGATGCCGGCGGGGACAAATGCCATGGCCCGCAGAAAATGATGGGAGCCAATAGCGAAGGCCAGCAGGATTATTGTGTATGACGAATAGAATGCCGTAGTGCGATAGATCTTTCGACGGGAGATTACTTCCTGCTCGCGTTTGTATACGCGGTAGGGATGTTCCTTCGGCGCCGGTTTAGCTGCGGTCTGATCAGGGGCCATGGGGGCAAAGAACCTCAAATCGAAATAATGATTGCGTAATCCGCAGGAGATTCTGGCTGAAGCGGTTGCGCTAGTCAATAGCGCGGCTCGGAATTAGTAGCCAACCGCCAGGCCATCACTCCTGCGCGGGTCAGTAGCGCCGAGACGCATGCCAGTCTTCTCTTCGATCATGATCCCCTCGGCGTCGCCCAGGTAGCGCGGCGTCGCCAGCTTATGGCCGAGGGACCGGAGCGCCTTCTGTGTGTCCCCTGAAAGGCCGTAAGGTTCAAACACCAACTCGTCAGGCAGCCACTGATGATGTATCCGCGGAAAGTCGAGAGCCTGCTGGATGTTCATGCCGTAGTCGACGACGTTAGTAATTATGCAGAGCGCCGTATTGATTATTGTCGGGCCGCCGGGACTGCCAACTGTGAACCAAAGACTGCCGTCCTTGCGCAGGACAAATGTCGGGGTCATGGCTGACAGCGGCCGTTTATGCGGCGCAACCGCGTTGCGCTCACCCTGGATCAGGCCATACATATTTGGCGTGCCCGGCTTGGCGGCGAAGTCGTCCATCTCGTCGTTGAGAATTATTCCCGTCCCTTTCGCCACTGCCGCTGAGCCGTAAGAGTTGTTGAGCGTGTAGGTGTTGGCGACTGCGTTTCCCTCGGCGTCTACAACGGTGAAGTGTGTCGTCTCTTCAGACTCATGCCCGACGGGTTGGCCGGCGCTAATCTCGACGCTAGTCGACGCTTTGTCCGTGTTAATCGTTCCGCGAAGTTTTGCGGCATACTCTTTATCAATCAAACCCGCCACCGGCACTTTAACGAAATCGCTGTCGCCCATAAACTCGGAGCGATCGGCAAACGCTCGTCGCATCGCTTCTGTCATTAGGTGATAGCGTTCGGACGAGGCAGCATCCAGTTTGCCTAGCTCGTAGCCTTCAAGGATATTCAGCATCTCAATCAGGACGGCGCCACCTGAAGACGGCGGCGGCATTGAGATAACTTCATAACCACGATAATTCCCGCGCACCGGCTGACGCTCCTTAGCCAGATAGCCGCGCATGTCGGCCAACGTTATCAGGCCGTTGTGACGCTGGACGTCGTCGACGATCATCCGCGCCGTCTGTCCTTCATAGAATTCGTTGGGGCCGGAGCTTTGTAGCCGCGCAAACGTTGCGGCGAGATCCGGTTGGCGAAACAGATCGCCTTCGTTGTAGAACTTGCCACCGTTGAGATAGATCCGTTTTGTTTCCGGGTACTGGGCCAGGTAATCGTTGTTTCCGCGCAGCGATCGCGCCAGCGTGTAGGTGACGGCAAAACCATTGGCGAGCCGGCGAGCGGGCTCGATCAATTGCGACCAGCTCAGTTTGCCGGAGCCATATTTCTTGAGGGCCAACTCCATACCGCGCACCGTTCCCGGCACTCCCGCCGCGCGATAACCAACCAGCGAGCCGCCTTCGCCTTCTATCAACTTTCCATTCTTATCCAGATAGATGTTGTGGGTTGCTGCTGCGGGCGCCATCTCCCGGTAATCAATTGCCGTCGTCTTTCCATTCTTGAGGCGAATCATCATGAAGCCGCCGCCGCCGAGATTGCCGGCCGCCGGATGCGTTACTGCCAGCGCAAATGCCACGGCGATCGCGGCATCGATTGCATTGCCGCCACGCTTCATGATGTCAACACCCACTCGCGACGCGACTTCGTTTGTGGAAGCAACGATGCCGTGTTCGGCGCGCACCGGCTCGCGCGAAGCGGCGTGCGTTGTTGGAACAACATTTGTCGAGGCAACCGGTAAAAAGATGAACGCCAGTGAGAGTGCAAGAGTAACAACGAGGCGAATGCTCCGGGCTTGTCTCCTATACATTATTAGCTTCTTTCTTTTCTGGACCTTAAAGGATCAAGTTTGACTGATCTCATTAACACCGGGCTTTAGCCCGGTGACTGCGTGAATCAACAACTGGAAACAGTTTAAACGGTTTCGGGATATTAACGAACATCATCACCCGGCTGAAGCCGGGTGTGAATGAGAGAGGCAAATAGTTTCAAGACCCAGACCTTCCGCACGGGAAGATATCGTCCGGATCGAGTTGTTGTTTGATTCTCAGCATTATGCCGTAAGCGGCGTCGTTAGTATCCATGTTGTTTGTGCGGTCTTTTATCTCGGCCGGCGCGTGCTCAATGATTAAGGTCCCGCCCAGTTTCTTCGCGAAGTCCCTGAGCGATCCGATCCGTCCCATCGTCTCCCCTTCCATCTCACCGGCTTCGTTTTCGTTGAGGCGGAGTCGATTCATAACACGAATGCGACCGTCACCAATACTCGCATGCCAGAGCGCTTCGGACGACTCAATGCCGCCACCTCGTTGGTCTAACTGGGCGAGAAACGTTGGCACATCCGCAGGTCTCAAGCCCACTCGCCAAACCAGGTCTTGCTGAAATCGCAATGGCAACGCGGCCACAGATTGCCACAGCAGCGAATCGTCGCCCTTGAGCGTTGATGATCCGCCCAAGCCTTTCAGCAACTCGGTCGCTTCTGCCGTCTGATCAGCAACACCAGTTTGTGCTCCCGCAAATCTTAGCAGAAGCAAGTTGTCCTTTTTCTCGGACAATCCAGCTTCATAGGCCAAACGGGGCGACAACAGTTCGACGGCCACGGGGAAGAGTGGGGAACTTATTACGCGTTGAGCGCCGGAAAGAAGTTCTTCCAGTCGACCCCACGATATGACCGTCTTTGTTGCAAACGGCAGTGGCCTCAATTTGAAGTTCACTTCGACAATCAATCCGAGCGTGCCATAACTACCGGTAAATAGTTTGCACAAATCATAGCCGGCCACATTCTTGACGACGCGGCCGCCAACTTTGATCAAGCTGCCGTCAGCACGCACCACCTTCATTCCGATCACGTGTCTTCTGGGGGCGCCGTAGCCAAACTGTTGCGCGCCGCCGAGTCCGGTAGCGACTACTCCGCCGATTGTGGCGCGTCCGTCATCCGGTGGATCCAGCGGCAGCCACTGACCTTTTTGTCCGAGCGTGCGATTGAATGCTTTGAGTGTCACTCCGGCCTCAGTAATCGCAACCAAATCAGCAGGTTCGTGCTCGATGATGCGATTCAGTCTTTGTGTGCTGACAATTAGTTGGACTTGATTTATCGACTTGCCAGCGGTTAGCCAGGTCATCGCTCCGGCCGGCACAACCGTCCAGCCTTCGCTCGACGCGAGTTTCATGACTTCGCAAACTTCGGCGATTGAACCAGGAGAAACAGTGAGAGGAGACTCGGAGAAGGCGAGACGCGGAGACGCGGAAATATTCTCGTCACCAAGTAACTGGGCTAACTGTCGCTGAGCTTTCTCCAAATCAAAACTGGACGAAGTTGAGAGTGTCGAACGCTGCGGGCGGGACGCCCGCGGTCCCAGCAAATCACCGGCTATCTGCGGCGTTGCCTCAGGGGCTGCAAAACTGCCATTTCCGGATTTCGCGACTGCGCGAGCTTCACCGCAGCCGCGCAGCATCGGAATAATTTTTCCGGGATTACACAGGCCCGGAGGATCGAATGCCGCACGCACGCGCAGCATTGTTTCCATGTCCGCCTCAGAAAAGATTAGTGGCAACAGTTCCCGCTTGTCGAAGCCCACGCCATGCTCGCCAGTGATGCTGCCGCCGGCACGCACGCAAACTTCCATTAACTCGCGCCCGGCTTCTTTGACGCTACGCACTTCATCTGCTGAACGCGAGTCGAAGCAGATCAGGGGATGAAGATTACCGTCGCCCGCGTGGAATACGTTGGCAATCCGCAACTGATACTTCGCAGCAATTTGGAAAACGCTGTCGAGTACTTCGGGCAAGCGTGAGCGCGGTACAACTGCATCCTGAATCATCGAGTCGGGCGCGATGCGACCGATGGCGCCAAACGCCCCCTTGCGCGCGGCCCAAAGTTTCTTCCTTTCGTTCTCATCGCGAGCGAGGCGGCAATCGCGCGCGCCGTATTGCAGGCAGACACTCTTCACATGCTCCGCCTCCTCATCAATGCCGGCTTCGAGACCATCGAGTTCGATAAGCAATGCTGCACCCGCGTCGAGGGGTAAGCCTGCGGCAAAGACACTTGCCTCCACCGCGCGGATGATTTCGTGATCCATCATCTCCAACGCCGCCGGCATTATGCCCGCCGCAATAATCGCCGAGACTGCATGGCTGGCGTCGTTGACTTCCACAAACTCCGCCAGCAGCGTGCGCACGGCAGGCGGGATAGGCACGAGCCGGAGAGTCGCTTCGGTGGCGATCCCAAACGTTCCTTCTGAACCGACGAAGACGCCGAGTAGATCGTAACCTGCTGTTTCGGTTCCGCCGCCGGCGAGATCAACGACTTCACCGCCGGCGAGCACCACTTTCACGCCCAACACGTGATCGGTAGTTGTGCCATATTTCAGACAATGAATGCCGCCGGCGTTCTCAGCGATGTTGCCGCCGATTGTGCACGTCGGCTGGCTTGAAGGATCGGGAACGTAATGAAGACCCAAATGCGCAACAGCGCGCGAGACGTGAGAATTTACAACGCCGGGTTGAACCACGGCGATGCGATTCGCTTCGTCGATCTTCAGAATTTTGCGCATGCGCGCCAACTCGATCACTACGCCCCGATTCAGTGACAACGCGCCGCCTGAGAGACCTGTACCCGCGCCTCGTGGAGTAAAGGGCACGCCGGCAGCGGCCAGCACGCGCATCACCGCGGAGGTTTCTTCAGTTGTGGAAGGGAAGACGACAGCGCGGGGAAGATACTTGTGTTGCGGCAAGCCGTCACACTCGTAGACCAGCAATTCGTCCGGCTCGCTGAGCACGGCCGCACTGCCAACTACTGAGCGCAACTCTTCGATGATGGTGTCCACGTAATCTCGCTCTTGTTTCCAGGCTAGTGAGGCAATGATACATCACCGCCGCGACGCAGTCTGCGGCGAAGATAGGTCGGCCTGAGTTGTTAGGGACTTTCAATGGCAGGTTGGCGACGGATCAATCGATTGCCAAAATAAATGGCCACGCCTGCGGCGAGTGCGATTGCCGAATCACGAGCCTCGGTCAAGGTGCTGTTGCTAAGCAGCCAAATTGAAAGTAAGACCGCGAGGACGCTGATCACAATTCCTCCGGGAATCATCACCATTGGCTGAGGTGCGCCTTTTTGATGACGCAAGGTGGGTAGGGCAACACACGTTGCCGCATATGCAAACAGCCTGGCGATTGTGCTGACGGTGAGTGCATAGATCAGTGAACTCGAAAGTGTGAGTGCCAGCATTAGTCCGGCGGTAACGAGAATCGCGACATGAGGCGTGCGATATCGCGCGTGAACAGAAGAGAGCGCTTGTGGAATCTCACGATGCGTTGACATCGCAAAAAGTATTCGCGGAGTTGTAAGTATATTGACGTTCAGATTACCAAGGACCGAGATCACCGCGCCCGCGGCGATTATTGAAGCACCAATAGATCCCAGGAATGTGCTGGCTGCATCGGCCAAAGGTCTTTGTGAGTTTCCCAAATTCGGCAGAGTGCCGATAGAGACAGCTTGGATTAAAAGGTAGACTATCGTCACAATCGCCAGTCCGATTAAGATCGCAAACGGCAAATTGCGCCGCGGATTGACAATTTCTCCGGCCGGAACACTGGCGTTTTCAAAACCAGTAAAAGCGTAAACCAGCAACAGCACCGCGGTTGAAAAAGACCCGTAAGATGGATACGCGCCCAGTGTAAAGTTTGCGCGTGTAAGAAAGAACAGCCCCACCCCGACGAAGAGAATCAGAGGGACGAGTTTTGCCATCGTGAAGATGTTGCTGGTGATAGCAGCGTTGCGCACTCCGATGTAATTGATGGCCGTCAGCGTCAGCGTGATTGTTGTGATGATCACCACGCGCCAGATCCCTCTCCCGGCCGAGGGCCAAAAGAAGCTTAAATAGACAACCAGGAGGTTGCAGTTAGTTGCAAATGCACTAATCCTGGCAATCCAGTTCATCCAGCCGACCTGAAAACCTATCGCGGGGCCAAATGCTTCTCGCGCGTAGAGGTAGGGCCCACCTGTCCCGGTGAAGCGGCTACCGACCTCGACGAAACAAAGGATAATGAGCACCGCAACAAACGCGCATACTATGAAGGCGATGAGGCTATAGCTTCCGACCCGGCTGAAAGATGTGGCGGGAAGAACGAAAATGCCGGCACCAATGACGCTATT
>JBDUAQ010000165.1:0-7207 GCA_040004575.1 bacterium | reverse complement strand
CAAAAAGTTCGTGTCTCGCCGTGGATAGCGAAGGTGGAACCATCGAGCATCACGGCACAGGTTCAGCGGTGGTGCCGTCTCGCAATTCCTCAAGCAGCTCCGGTACGAAGGGTTTGAATTGGTCAAACTGCACCAGTACCTGCTAACGCGGGTCGTGTAGCATTACAGACTGGGGATTTACCCAAAGTGAGCGAACGGTTGCAGAACCGGGAGCGGTAGCGACCGGATCCGATGGTCAACCTCACTGACAATCTCTAGGACAGAAGGCATTCTTGCCACAACTGACGTCTTGCATCCGTTCGCTACCGCTCACGGTTCTGCACAGAGAGCTTTTACCAGCCTGCGTATTGTTAGGCTTGCTTAGTTTTCGAGCGTCGCTTGATGCTTCCGCTTTGCAGAAAACCTACCAGCTCTCCACGTGAGTTAACAATCGCAATTGCCCCAACGCCGTTTTCTTTCATCACTGCTTGTGCGGAATCGAGCGTAGTGGAGGGTTCAACAAAGAATCCCGGGCTCACCGGACGCATCACTGCCTGCACGCGCGTGGTGGCCCAACGCTCGCGCGGTAACGATTTCAGATCTTCGAGCGATAGAATTCCGTGCAGGCGCCCGCCGACCGCAACCGGAAAACTTGTCTGACGATGAAGCGGGAGAATGTCGTCCACAAATTTCGTAACTATCAGGCCTGGCTCAATCGCCACTGGTGGCGACATCGCTTCACCCACGGTCACCAGTCTTGCGTGGTGCGCGCTCTTCACCACCTTAATCGCCGTATCAAGCAGGAAGAGTCCCACCAGAATCGACCAGGCCCCCATGAAGTAAGGCTGGGCTGCTCGCCAGTTTGGGGAAACCAGAATGTAGACTCCGAACAGGACCAGCATGCCGCCGATCAGTACTCCGCAGATGCCGGCTTTTCGTGTGGCGTCCTTGATGTCTCCACTTCGTCGCCAGAGCAGGGCGCGCAACACGCGGCCGCCGTCGAGCGGATAACCCGGGAAGAGATTGAAGAGTGCCAGCAGCAGGTTGCCCGCGGAGATTAGAAAGAAGACGACGAATGTTGCCTCGTAGTTTCCGCTCGCCGCGATCATTGCGGCCGCAAAAGCGAGCAGGCCAAACAAAAAGCTCGATGCTGGGCCGGCGAAGGCAATGCGGAATTCCGCTCGCGGATTTTGCGGGTCTGTTTTGAGACGTGCGAGTCCGCCGAAGGGATGGAGTACGATCTCTTCGATTTCAATTCCTTCAGCTCGAGCCATCAGAGCATGGGCGAGTTCATGGCCAAAGACGGAAAGAAAAAGGCCGGCTGTGGTAATTAGCCCGAGGAGCCAGGCCGTCATGGGAGCGTGTGGAGGTACGAGGACGTTGACAGCCTGGATTGCGTGGTGTTGCAGGTTGCTGGCGATCAGCCAAACGCTGAGGATTACAACCGCGAACCAGCGATAGTCTATGCGCACCGGAATGCCATAGACGCGCGCGATTGTCAGTTGCCGTTTGACTAACTGAAGCAGATTCACACTCCCCTCCCCACGAATGGGGAGGGGTTGGGGGTGGGGTGCGTCGTCCCACCACCTCTCCCCTAACCCCTCTCCGCTTGCGGAGAGGGGAACTCACGTTCTTAGAAAGCGCCGCTGGCTTTCTGCCAGTCAACTTCCCACAAGACGACCGGCTGCTCGCGATTCTTGACGGTGATGGGATCGCGCGGTTGCAGCTTATAGCGGCTGCGAGCCGATTTGGCGGTCGCATCGCTAATCAGAATCTGGCCGCCCTTTGCATTTGATTCGAGCCGTGAAGCCGTGTTTACCGCATCCCCGATGGCGGTGTATTCCGAACGCCGTTCGGAGCCGATGTAGCCCACGATCACGTCACCGGTGTGCAGTCCGATGCCCACTCCAACTTCCGACAAGCCTTCCGCTCGCAATTCCGTATTAATGCCGAGCAACCGGCGCTGCATCGCCACGGCCGCGTTCAAGGCGTTCGATGCATCGTCCGGAGTCGTAGTCGGCGCGCCAAAGAGGGCCATCAAACCATCGCCGAGATACTTATCAAGCGTGCCACCGTGGGCAAAAATAATGTCGGTCATCGCGGAGAAATAGCGGTTGAGTAAGCTGACAATCTTCTCGGGAGGGGCGTGCTCGGAAATGCTTGTGAAGCCGCGAATGTCGGCAAAGAGGATGGTAATTGTTTGGTTAACGCCGCCGAGCTTGAACGACTCCGGATTCTCGAGCATCTGTTTCACCACATACTCAGGCAGGAACCGGCTGTAGTTCGCGCGGGCCACTTCTTCACGCGCCAGGCGTTCATGCGCCCGAGCGTTTTCCACCGCGATCGCCGTTTGCGCAGCGACGGCGCTGATCAACTCCAGGTCATCCGGCTTGAAGGCGGCAAAAGGATCCAGTCGATCGGCATAAATCGCGCCGTGCACTCTCGATTCCCCAACGAGCGGAGCGCAGATAGTGGAGCGCACTCCCTGAGACACGATCGAATCGACTCCGGCAAACTCTTCGTCTGACGCCGCGTCCTGCGAAAGCAACGCCACGCGATCTCGCATCACCTTGCGCGTGATGGTCCGACCGATCGACAACTTGCGGGCATGGTTGTTCAAGCTCTCATCGCGAGCGCGCATGGCGATGGGATTCAACTTCACATCTTCCGGGTTCTCTTTTCCCGTACCTTCGGCCAACAACGCCACCACTCGATCAGCCGGAGTGGAACGGAAGATAACGTCGGTCGCCTTGGCAAAGATGGCTTCGAGATCGAACACCGACCCAAGCGTCTTACTCATCTCGTAAAGCGCGGAGAGTATGTTTGCTTTTCGTTGCAGCGCCTCCAGCACTTTGTCTCTTGACTGGCCCGTCGTCGTCGCGCCTGGCAAGTCTTCGCCCGTCTTGTGGAGGACGGTCTGCATTACGTCATTGGCAGAAACGACCAGTTGCGTATGACCGAGCGGTTTGTCGTCGTAGCGCACGTCTGTAGTGCGCTCTTCCGCGCGCTGTTCAAACCGCAAGGTGCTGGCGCCAATCGTTATGCGGTCGCCGTTCTTCAACAGGTAATCAGAGTGTGGACTACCGTTAACGAACACCTTGTTGGCGCTACGACGGAGTTCGCCATTAATCATGGCGCCGTCTACCAGCGTGAACGAGCCATCGTCAGTTGATTTGATATGCGCGTGATAACGGGAAGCTCGCGGGTCATCAAGCACTACGGTGTTGTCAGGCGCGCGACCAATGGTGCATGCGCCCTGAGGAAGAAAGCTGTATTCCCATTGGCGGCCGCTGGCGTCGGTGACTTTCAGGAGTGCCATGACAAACGAATCGTATTCTAAATCAGCGGAAGGCTGTCCTCGCGAAATAGATGCCTAACTAACCCAAAGGAATAATCTGCAACTATTCGACGTCGATCCTAACATGGTTTACCTACCACAACTAAAGCATGTTTGCAGAACACGACATACTCCTTGACTCAGAGACCCAGAGCGCGGTCGAGTAGCTTCGAGGCCTTCCCGTTCAATGCATCCACTCGTTCAGAAACCAGCGGAGCGCGCGCGTTAAGACCCGCAATGTGCGGCATCACACTGATGACTGCCACAAGCTTCAGAGTGGAAAAGTCAAGGTGAAAAACTCAAACTGTTTGCCCCGCTTTTCACTTGCAGCAGCCGGTGATCCGAATCGCTTGACGCTTAGCGAGAGCAGTTGCTAGACTCAAAACACTTACCAAGTTAGGGTCCGGCGCTTTACGTGCGCCGCTCGGATTTCCCCCAGACCCGCGCGTGCGGCGCAGTCTGATTTTCAAACTCATTGGAGGTGCTGCAGTGGGCTTCAAAGTCGGCCAGAAGGTTGTTTATCCTAATCACGGTATCGGAACGATCGAGCAGATTGAACAGAAGCAAATAGGCGCTGCTTCACTCCCTTTCTACACGCTTCGGCTCGCTGCTAATAATTCCCTCGTGCTTGTTCCCGTCTCAAATGCAACGGAAGTAGGCCTGCGATCGCCAATTACCTCAGGCGAATGCGAAATACTTTTCAAAGTGTTAGCTGACGATTTCTCGTTCCCAGCCAACGATTGGAAGGATCGGTTTAAGGACTTTTCCGAAAGGATGCGTACCGGCGACGTTTTTGAAGCTGCCGAAGTGCTCAAGCATCTGACTTATCTCGGTAACCTGAAGCCTCTTTCATTTCGTGAGCAACGCATGCTCGAGCGCGCTCGCTACCTGGTGATTTCGGAATTGGCCGCCGTTTGCCGCCAGCCGGAATGCAACATCGAACCGCGCGTGGAAGAAGCTCTCGCTCGGGCCTGCATGAAGCATGATCGCCGTCCCGTTCGCGCACGTGCAGCCGGGGCCGCAGCCGGCCACTGACCAGGAATCTCAACAAACCCAGCGGAATTTCGTACTCTAGCCCAACTGAAGGCTCGTGAAGGCCTGTGTTCCGAGCGCCGCCGCTCGCGTGCTATAATCCCAGCCTGAATCCAATTTCCACCTTTAACAATGGACGAACCCGGCAGTAATCTCACCCGAAGTTTTCCGCAGAGCGCTTTACCAGCGCCGCTGCTTGTATGATTCCACTCCTTAAACTAGCTGCGATCGGATTTCTTGTTGCGACTAACGCGTTTTTCGTTTCGTCGGAATTTGCGCTCGTGTCCGTTCGTCGAGCGCGACTGGAAGCGCGCGCAGCCGCCGGCAGCAAAAACGCCAGAGCCGCATTGCGTCTGCTTGATAACCCAACCGTCTTCATCTCTGCGGTGCAATTTGGAATTACGCTCGCTTCGCTCGCCCTGGGATGGATCGGCGAACCGACTGTTGCTGCGCTGCTCGAGCCAATCGCTGAAAGCATTGCGTCGGCAGGCAGAGCTGGATATGTGGCTCATGGACTGGCGATCGTTATCGCCTTTTCGGCAATCACCTTCCTGCATATTGTCCTGGGTGAGCTTATGCCGAAGATGGTTGCGCTTGAACGCGCTGAACGAGTCGCGCTTTTCTGCTCACGGCCGTTGGAACTGTTTGCGAAAATCTTTAGTGCACCCCTTTGGATCTTCAATTCAGCGGGCACAACCCTTGGCCGTCTAATCGGCTTGAAGTCAACTTTGGATCACGCGGCGGTTTACACCGAAACGGAACTGCGTCAGTTGATCGACGTGGCGCGTGATAGTGGCTACTTGCGGGCTGAAGAAAGGCGGTTGATTCATCGCGTGTTTGAGTTTTCCGACACGCTGGTGCGCGAGGCGATGGTGCCGCGCACCGAGATGGCGGCGATTCCCTGCGACAGTTCGCTGGAGCAGATAACCCAGGCGTTTCGTCAGTACAGCTATTCGCGCCTCGCGGTTTACAAAGAGTCGCTGGATGACGTGATGGGGTTCATCCATAGCAAAGACGTCATGCCGTTTCTTCTGTGTCCCGAGAAATTTCGGCTTGAAGATGTGCTGCAGCCCCACCTATACGTTGTTGACACGGCACGCCTGGAAGATGTTTTGAGGCAAATGCAAAAGGCGAAGACTCATTTCGGATTTGTGGTAGACGAACACGGTGGACTGGAAGGCATCATCACGATTACGGATTTGCTGGAGGAAATTGTTGGCGACATTTCTGACGAACATGATGAAGAAGTCAACGAACAAATTGTCGCGGCCGGCGAGAATACGTATGTGCTCGCCGGCGGTCTGGCAGTGCGGGATCTGAACCGCCGGCTAAAGCTTTCCCTGCCGGAGTCAGAAAGTTACACCACAATCGCCGGGTTCCTCATGACGGAAGCAGGCCACGTGCTTAAGCCAGGCGACAAAGTGAACTACAACGGCATTCACTTTGAAGTTGATCGCGTCGAGCGGCGACGAGTGATTACTGTGCGCCTGGAATTGCCAGCCGTTGATCAGCAGGCCACGACCGCTAAACCGGTGAGTGAAGGCGCGCGTGCTGCCGGTTGATTCCTGGCTCCCGCCAACACTTCGATTCCAACAGTGACGATGATAAAGTTGCCCAGTTATTCCGGTTGACATTGCACCGCTTTGCCTAAAGTTCTCTGGAGCCAAAAGAGATGAGCTGGATTGAAGCTGTAAACGCGCGCGAGATTCTGGATTCACGTGGTAACCCCACGATCGAAGCGGAAGTAACTTTAGTTGGCGGTGAGGTTGGCCGGGCTGCCGTGCCGTCGGGAGCATCGACCGGCGAACATGAAGCGGTGGAGTTACGTGACGGCGACAAGAAGCGTTATGGCGGCAAGGGTGTGCTCAAGGCCGTGCACAATGTGAACGAGATTATCGCGCCGGAAATGGATGGCCTGGACGCGCTCGATCAAGCAGAGGTTGACAGTGCGCTGATTGCTCTCGATGGCACGCCGACGAAGTCGAAGCTTGGCGCCAACGCACTGCTGGCCGTGTCCATGGCTACTGCGCGCGCCGCCGCCGCTTACCTTGAAGTTCCGCTCTACAAATATCTTGGTGGTCCAAACGCTCGCACGCTGCCGGTGCCGATGATGAACATCATTAACGGTGGCGCCCACGCGGATAATAATGTCGACTTTCAGGAATTCATGATCGTGCCGGTTGGCGCCGAGAGTTTCAGCGAGAGCCTGCGCATCGGCGCGGAGATATTCCACACTCTAAAAGCAGTACTCAAGAAGAAGGGCTACGCAACCAGCGTCGGCGATGAAGGAGGCTTTGCTCCCAATCTGCGTTCTAACGAGGAAGCAATCGAGACAATACTCGAAGCGATTACTCAAGCCGGATACGCTACCGGCAAAGACTGTCTGCTCGCGCTTGACCCCGCCGCCAGCGAGTTTTACGACGGCAAGTCGTACGTCTTCAAAAAGAGTGATAAGCGAGAACTGTCGAGCGATCAAATGGTGGAGTTTTGGAAAGCGTGGTCTGAAACCTATCCAATAATTTCGATTGAAGACGGCATGGCTGAAAACGATTGGACTGGCTGGAAGACGTTGACCGATGCGCTGGGCGAGCGCGTACAACTCGTCGGCGATGATCTGTTTGTGACCAACACTGAATTCCTGCGCAAGGGAATTGAGCTTGGCGTGGCAAACTCCATCCTGATCAAAGTAAATCAAATCGGAACGCTCACTGAAACGTTGGATTGTATAGAGCTCGCGAAAACAAACGGCCGCACCGCTGTAATCTCGCATCGTTCAGGTGAGACTGAAGATCCGTTCATCGCCGACCTCGCTGTTGCTACCAACGCGGGCCAGATCAAGACCGGCTCGCTTTCGCGAAC